>CAIYOD010000043.1 GCA_903927755.1 uncultured Thermoleophilia bacterium
GGCGGTTTGGGCTCTCCGCCTGCACGGCGAACCCGGAGGGCCTTTCCTCCATCACTAGCACAGCACGGTTTGGGTCAACGATCTTCTACATCGTCACCCCTTTCCTTTCAGGACACACTACTGCTCGGCGAAAAGGGGGTTGCCGCCGACGAGGTCGAGGACGCGTCCCCCGATCTCTTCCGGCAGTTCGGCGTGGAGGAGGGCGACGATGAGCGCGGCGGCCTCGCTCTGCGACAGCGTGGGCAACGTGATGCGGCGCAGGCGATCATCGTCGGCAGCAGCGGCGGTGAGCGCCCCATCGTGCTGTTGCAGCAGCTCGGGTCGCGTGGTGGCGACGACCAGCAGCGGGACCTTCAGGTCCTGCGCCAAGAGGTGCTCGATGAACGCCGGCATGGCCTCGCCGGCCCAGTGCAGATCCTCGACGACGAGCACCGTGGGCCCGCCGGAGGCGACGATCTCGACAAAGCGCGTCCATGCGGCGAAGCTCTCCTCGCGAGACGCCTGGGACGCCTCGAGGCCGAGCAGGGGACGCAGGCGCTGACGGAGCCAGGGCCCGTCGTCGCCTTGGGGGAGGACCGCCTCGAGTCTCTCCTCGACGGTGGCCGTGTCATCGGAGTCGACGATGCCGGCGTGCGCCTTGACGATCTCGCCCAGCGCCCAGAAGGTGACGTCCTCGCCGTAGGGGAGGCAGCGGCCCTGGCGCCAGGTGACGAGGTCGAGAGCTGCTTCCAAGAAGCGCGCGAGCTCGAGCACCAGGCGGCTCTTGCCGATGCCGGGCTCGCCGACGAGCAGGCAGAAGCGGGCGCTACCGCTCTCGGTCGCGTCGGCGAGCGCCGCCTGCAGCGCCCCCAGCTCCGCCTCGCGACCGAAGAACGGAGTCGTCGTCAGGCCGGCGGTGCGCAGGCCGGTGCGGCTTCGCGGCTCCTTGACGAGCCAGGCGTCGACCGGCTCGCTCTTGCCCTTCAGGGCCAGCGCCTCGAGAGCTTCGCAAACGAAGGCCTTCCCGGTCAATGCGTGCGTGAGCTTGCCGACCACGACGCCGCCGGGCAGCGCGGTCGCCTGCAGCCGCGCCGCCACGTTCACGGCGTCCCCGGTGAGGAAGCCCTCGCCGGAGCCGGGCGTGACGTCGAGGCGCACGAGGGCCTCGCCGGTATTGACGCCGAGGCGTACTTGAAGCGGGCCGCCGTCGGGGCGAGTCATGCCATCGAGGGCCTGCACGATACGCAGGCCGGCGCGCACGGCGCGCTCGGGGTCGTCCTCGTGGGCAGCAGGAACGCCGAAGACGCCGACCACGGCGTCGCCGATGAACTTCTCGACGGTGCCGCCGTGGGACTCGATCACCTTGCGGGCGGCGGCGTGGTAAGCGCGTAGCACGGCGTCGACGTCCTCGGGGTCCGCCGCCTCGCTCATCGCCGTGAAGGCGACGAGGTCGCAGAAGAGGGTGGTGACGGTCTTGCGCTCTTCGGCTGCGGCGGCAGGCGCAGCCAGCCGCGCGCCGCAGCTCAGGCAGAAGCGCGACGCCTCAGGCAGTTCGGTGGCGCATGACGGGCAGGCGATCATTTCATGACCCCTCCTGCCTGAACCCTACTACCTTCGCTACGATGATGGGAGGGGTCGCCGCCGCGAGCATGGACTCCCGCCGTCGCGGTGGATAGAGTCGCCTCATGGGTGAGCAGGGGCCTCTGCAGTTCGATCCCGAGGCGATGCGCGCGATCGGCCATCGCACGGTCGACGCGCTCGTTGACGCCATCGCCGCGATCGAGGACCAGCCCGTGATGTGCCGCGTGCCGGCGGCGCCGATGCGCGCGCGGCTCGACGCGCCTCCGCCGGCCGCAGGCCGGCTCTACGAGGAAGTGCTGGCGCAGGTCTTCTCAGATGTCGTGCCCTTCTGCGCCCACACCGGCGCGGGGGGCTACCTGGCCTTCATCCCCGGGTTCCCCACGTGGCCGAGCGCCATGGGCGACCTCATCGCCAGCGCCCTGATGATGGACGCGTCCTGGTGGGCCGGCGGCGCCGGCGGCAGCCAGCTCGAGCTCACGGTGCTGCGCTGGTTCGCCGAATGGCTCGGCTATCCGGCCACCGCCTCGGGCATCCTCGTCAGCGGCGGCTCCGCCGCCAACATGACCGCGCTCGCCTGCGCCCGCGAGCGCCGCGTAGGCGCGATGCGCGACGACCTCGTGGTGTACGTCTCGTCGCAGAGCCACTCCTCGATCGCCCGCGCCGCCCGCGTCCTCGGCTTCCGCCCGGGGCAGGTACGCGTGCTGCCGTTGGACGATTCGTTTCGCCTGCGCGTGGACGTGCTCGAGCAGGCCGTGGCCGCCGACCGCGCCGCCGGCAGCTCACGCGCTTCTGCCGCGCGCTCAAGGTGTGGATGTCGCTGCAGACGTTCGGCCGGGACGCGTTCAGCGCGGTCATCGACCGGGCGCTCGACCTCGCCCACGAGGCGGCGGCGCGTGTTGAAGCGAGCCCTGAGCTCGAGCTGCTCGCGCCGGTCGACCTCAGCGTGGTGGCCTTTCGCCGGCGGCCCCCCGGCGAGACCGACGAACGCCGTCTCGACGCCGTCAACCTGGCGCTGGTGACCGCCGTCGAGCAGACCGGCGAGGCGCTGGTGTCGTCCACCCGGCTCTTCGGGCGCACGGCGATCAGGACGTGCATCCTGAACCCGACCACCACGGCAGCCCACGTGCACCGCGTGCTGGACATCATCGAGCAGACGCCGCTCGAGGCGCTCGACCTGGACGACGGCGTGCGCGTGCCGGCGCGCCGTGAGCCGGACCTCGTGCCGGGATGGGCCACGAGCTCGTCTCTCGCGGCGCCCGACGTGAGCTGGGTACCGCTGTTCGCGGCGCTGGGCGCGGAGGAGGCGGCCGACCTGCTCGCGCGGGCCGCCGAGCGGCGCCTCGAGCCCGGCGAGACCCTCATCGAGCAGTGGGACGCCGGGCGCGACTGCTTCGTCATCCTGGACGGCGTGTTCGAGGTCCGCGACGGCGAGCGGGCCCTGGCGACGCTGAGCGCCGGCGACCTCGTCGGCGAGATCGCCGCGCTCGACTGGGGAGCCGGCTACGGCGTCGTGCGCAGCGCGCACGTCGAGGCGGTGACGCCGGCGACCGTGCTCGTGCTCACCCCGGAGCATCTGAGCGAGGTGCTGCGCCGCTCGACCGAGGCGCTCGACCTGGTCGAGCGCACGGCTCGCGAGCGGCAGGCGCGGGCTCGCTGAACACGGGACGGCGGCCGGAGGCGCCCCTCGCAGGGCCCCGCCGGCCGCCGCCCCACGAAGCGCGTCAATGGGCGCGCGGCCGCGGCTGCACGAAGCGCGCGTGCGCGGTTCTGAGGCCCGGCGAGCACCAGGCCAGCGTGAGATCGTCGTCCCCCCGCGGCATCATCTGGGCGCACGCCGGCTGGCCGGCGAACACGACCTGCTTCTGGTAGCTGCTCGCGGCGCAGGTGCAGCGGGCGCGCGGCTGCTCGGCGAAGAGCTCCGCGTACGTGCACTCGAGGCAGACCGGCTGGTGGGTCGACCCGGCGTCGACGTTTCGCTCCGCCGGCCGCTCGACGACGGTGGGCCGCCACGTGACCGTGCACGGCACCTGTGTGACCGGAGCTTGCAGGTTGGCCTTCATGGCATCCTCCCGAACAACTGTGTGAATCTGACGCCGACCACGCTACGCCCTCCGGGAGGCGGACAGCCTCACCCGGCTGGGGTGATTCGCTCCCCGCGGAAGACGCGACCGGAACGCGGGCGGGCGCCCACGACCCGCGGCCCGTGAGAGGCTACCTCCGAGAGCCCATTGCACCTGCCGCCCCTTCCGTATTAGGTTCGTGGCATCGAGACGAAAGGAGCCGCAAGTGACAGAGAACGACGAGAAGCGCTGGACGATCGAGGTCGTCGCCTACGATTCGGGCCAGAGCCCGGGGATCAGGGACGACGGCAAGCCGAGCGGCGAGCTGAAGCCCGTCGACATCGACAAGCTCCTGGAGGCGGTCGGCGATCTCGCCGAGCGCGCGGGGCGCAAGCTCAACGCCTTGGAGGTCACCCCGTCGGAGCTCACCATCGAGGGCGACGTGGCGCTGCAGGTGTCCGCGGAGCTCCCCTGCGTCCTGCAGTTCGGCGTCGACACCGGGCTGCTGGTCTCCATGACCTGGAGGTTCGAGGACTCCAACGTGAGGATCATGCCGATGCGGCGCAAGTCACCGCCGGGCCCGCCGGCGCCTCCCGAGGACCCGGCCGAGTAGAGCGGCCCGCCCCGCCGTGCGCGAGCCC
>CAIYOD010000044.1 GCA_903927755.1 uncultured Thermoleophilia bacterium
CCGGGAGAGCCGCCCGCCGCCGCCTCCGCGGAGCCGCAGCCGGGCCGGTGATCGCTGCGCAGCCTTCGGCCTCAGGTTGCGTCCCTGCGGCGACGTATGATTCACTGTCGCGGCGCCAGCTTGACCGGCGCCGCGATGAGGCTCGCGTTACGCGCATCGGCGCTGATGGCTTCTGCCCCCGGGGCGGAAGCCTCTTTTCGTTCCGGGACATGATGCTCGAGGAACGGAGGGACGAGTGGCGACTCGACTGCTGCTGCTGGTGATCGCGGGCTCCGTGGGGACGCTCTGCAGGTACGGCCTGGCCGGCCTCGTGCAGAGCGGCGCCGGTTCCCGTTTCCCCTGGGGTACGCTGGCGGTGAACCTGACCGGCTGTCTGCTCGCGGGTCTGCTGTTCGGCCTGTTCGAGAGTCGCTGGGGGCTCAGCGGCGAGGCGCGGACGATCGTCTTCATCGGGTTCCTGGGGGCGTTCACGACGTTCTCGGGATTCATGCTGGAGACGACGGAGCTGGCCCGTGACGCGCAGTGGCTGATGGCGACCGGCAACCTGGTCCTGCAGAACGGCCTCGGGGCGGTTGCCCTGTACGCGGGCCTCGTGGCCTCGCGACTGGTCTGAGGGGAGGGGGAGCGATGCATCTGCCGGAAGAGGCCGAACTGCTGCGGGTCTTCATCGGCGACGGCGACCGCTACCACCACAAGCCGCTGTACGAGGCGATCGTGGAGGCGGCGCGCGAGAGGCACCTCGCCGGCGCGACCGTGCTTCGCGGCTACCTCGGCTACGGCGCCCACAGCCGCATCCACACGGCGAAGATCCTGCGCCTGTCGGAGGACCTGCCCGTGGTCGTGGAGATCGTCGACGAGGCGGAGAAGATCGAGGCGTTCCTGCCCGTCCTCGACGAGATGATGGCCGAGGGCCTGGTGACCGTCGAGCCGGTCCGCGTCATCACCTACCGGCACCATGCCGGGGACGCGGAGGAGTAGGGCCGGGAAGAGCTCGGCCGGGCGGCCGCAGGCGGCCCCGGCTGCTCAGCCGCCGGCGATCGCCTCGCTTGCGGCGCTCACGAGCGACCGCGCGGCCGCGCAGGCGTCGTCGGGCGAGGCCGCCCGGGTCACGGCGTCGATGAGGGCGCTCCCGATGATCACGCCGTCGGCCAGGCCGGCGACGCCGGCCGCCTGCTCGGCGGTCGAGATCCCGAAGCCCACCGCGAGCGGCGCGTCGGTGCGCTGGCGCAGGCGCGCGAGCAGCGCCGGCAACTCCGCGCCGACTTCCGCGCGCGCGCCGGTCACGCCGGTCACCGCCACGCAGTAGACGAATGACGTGGCGGCCGCAGCCACCAGCTCGAGGCGCTCGTCCGTGCTCGTCGGGGTCGCCATGGGCACCAGCGAGACGCCGGCGCCGGCGGCGAGCGCCGCCAGTCCGCCGGCCTCGCGGGCCAGCGAGACCGTCCGTCCTGCCGCCTCGTCGAGCGGCAGGTCGGGGATCACCAGCGCCTCGACGCCGGCCGTCGCCGCGCGCGTGAAGAACCGCTCGGCGCCGAACGCCAGCACGGAGTTGAGGTACGTGAGCAGGACGAACGGCGCAGCGGCGCTGTGCGCCGCGGCGAGCCCGAGGACGTCGTCCGGCGTGATGCCGGCCGAGAGGGCCGCGTGTGTCGACTGCTGCACCACCGGGCCGTCGGCGATCGGATCGGAGAACGGGATGCCGAGCTCGACGATGTCGGCCCCGGCGTCGATGAGCGTCGCGATCAGGCGGTCACTCGTCTGCAGGTCCGGGTGACCGCCCGTCAGGTACGGGATGAGCGCCGCGCGCTGCGCGCGCGGCGCCGCGAACGCGTGGGCCAGCCGCGGCGCCAGCCCGCGCGCCGGCAGGGTGGCGACGGTCTGTCCCTGGTCTTCGGCGGTCGCGGCGGCGTCCGGCGTCACGGGCGGCTTGTCCGCGGGCGCTTCCGGCCGGTGCGGCAGCTTGCGTACGCTCATGAGAGCGCTCCGAGTCTGGCGCCGGCTTCGTACACGTCTTTGTCGCCGCGGCCCGAGAGGTTGACGATGACGAGGTCACCGCGGGCGAAGCGAGTGGCCGCAGGGTCGAACTCGGCCTCTCCAGGGATCGTGAACCTTCCGGTCTGCGACGGCGACGGCGCGGTCGGCTCCGCGCTCGACGGGCCGCGCAGCACGTAGGCCACGGCGTGGGCGCTCTCGAGCGCCGGGATGATGCCCTCGAGCTCAGCCAGCGTGCGGAAGGCGGCGAGAGCCTCGTCGTCGGTCGCCGCCGCGTAGGCGGCGCGCCCGGAGTCCTTGAGCCACGAGTGCTCCGGCCCGACGCCGGGGTAGTCCAGGCCGGCCGAGATCGAGTGCGCCTCGGCCACCTGGCCCCAGGCGTCCTGCAGCAGGTAGCTGTACGAGCCGTGCAGCACGCCCGGCGATCCCTTGGCCAGCGGCGCGCCGTGGCGGCCGTCCAGGCCTTCTCCCGCCGCTTCGACGCCGGTCAGCCGGACCGAGGCGAGGTCGCGGAAGGCGTGGAAGATACCCATGGCGTTGGACCCTCCGCCGACGCAGGCGACGATCTCGTCGGGGAGGTGCCCGAAGCGCTCGCGCACCTGCGCGATGGTCTCGGCGCCGATCACGGCCTGGAAGTCGCGCACCATAGCGGGGTACGGCGCAGGCCCGGCGACCGAGCCGATGACGTAGAAGGTCTCGCGCACGTTGGTGACCCAGTCGCGCAGCGCTTCGTTCATGGCGTCCTTGAGCGTGCGCGAGCCGCTCTCGACAGGGACGACCGTCGCGCCGAGCAGGCGCATGCGCACCACATTGAGCTCCTGGCGGCGCACGTCCTCGGCGCCCATGTAGACGACGCATTCGAGATCGAGCAGCGCGCAGGCGGTCGCGGTGGCGACGCCGTGCTGACCCGCGCCGGTCTCGGCGATGACGCGGCGCTTGCCCATGCGCTTCGCGAGCAGTGCCTGGCCGAGGACGTTGTTGATCTTGTGGGCGCCGGTGTGGCAGAGGTCCTCGCGCTTGAGGAGGATGGTCGCGCCGCAGCGCGCGCTCAGCCGCTCGGCGTGGAAGAGCGGCGTGGGGCGGCCGGCGTAGTCGGCGAGGAGGTACGCGAGCTCGGCCTGGAAGGCCGCGTCCTCGCGCACCTCCTCGTAGGCCGCCGTCAGCTCGTCCAGTGCCGGGATGAGGGTCTCCGGCACGAATCGGCCACCGTATGGGCCGAAGCGCGTCTGGATGGTCACTCGGCTTCTCCCCCCGCGGAGGCCGCCTGTTCCGCGGCGGCCTGGTCCGCCGCCGCCTGGTCGGCGCGTTCCACGGCGGCGAAGAACTCACGCAGGCGCTTTGCGTCTTTGATGCCGGGTACCCACTCGACGCCGCTCGAGACGTCGACGGCGACCGGATGCAGCGCGGCGATCGCCGCGTTCACGCCGGCGGGCTTCAGGCCTCCGGCGAGGACGAGGTCCTCACGGGGCATGGCAGGGTCGGCCGCGATCAGCTCCCAATCGAGCTTGCGGCCGGTGCCGCCGTACACGCCGGGAGCTCGGGCGTCGAGCAGGACGAAGTCGGCGAGCTCGACGTCCGGAGTGTCGTAGGAGGCGATGACGATGGGCCTGCGATCGGTCTCCGCCGCCGCCTCCAGGACGGCGGCGACCGTGGGGCCGTCCGGCCCGGCCGACAGTTGCACCGCGCCAAGGTCGGCAGTGCCGACGGCCGCGGCGATCCACGCGGGCGTCTGGTTCGTCACCACGGCGACGGTCAGCGCGTCGCCCGCCGCCGCCGCGAGGTCGCGGGCCTTGGCGGGGACGACGTGCCGCGGGCTCTCGGCGAGCACGAAGCCGACGGCCCAGGCCCCGAGCTCCACCGCGAGGCGCACGTCTTCAGAGCGGGTCAAGCCGCAGATCTTCACGCGAGTCATTCTGGCCACCCCGGGTCCTTGAGGCTTGCGATGAGGGCGGGCAGGTCGTCGACGGGCGTCCGTACCAGTGTCTCTCCGACCAGCAGGGCTCGCGCCCCGGCCAGAGCGACGCGGCAGGCGTCCGCCGTCGTCGAGATGCCGCTCTCACTTACGGGAAACATGCACGGCCCGAGGGCCGGCGCGAGCTGTTCAGTGGTCGCGATGTCCACCTCCAGGGTGACGAGGTCGCGGTTGTTGATACCGACTAGCGTACAGCCGGCGCGGCACGCGCGGCGCGCTTCTTCGATGTCGTGCACCTCCACCAGCGGGTCGAGGCCGCAGTCCAGGGACTCGAGGAGGAGGTCGTGGAGCCGCTCGTCGCTGAGGATTGCAGCGATGAGGAGGACGGCGGCGGCGCCGGCCTCCGCCGCCTCCCACACCTGGCCGCGATCGACGACGAAGTCCTTGCGCAGCACGGGAAGATCCACCGCGGCGGCGACGGCGCGCAGGTCGTCGAGAGAGCCGCCGAACCGCGTGGGCTCGGTGAGCACGGAGATGGCATCGGCTCCGGCGGCCTGGTAGGCCCTGGCCTGGGCGACCGCGTCGAGCCCGGGGGCGATGTCGCCCTTGCTCGGCGAGCGGCGCTTGACCTCGGCGATGACGGCCAGCTGTGGGCTGCGGCTGCCGAGCGTCCGGCTCGGGCGCGCGAGCGCCTCGCGCAGACGCCCGGGCTCTCCCACGCCGACGGGCGGGACGAGACGGCCGCCGACGCGGGCCGCGGCGACGCGCCGGCGCGAGCCGGCGACCATCTCCGCGAGGAAGCCCGCGGGTGAGCGCCGGGCGTCGTCGGCCGCGCCGCTCACGCCGGCTCCTGGGCCAGCCACCGGGTGGTCGCGACGAGGGCGTCGAGCTTGGCACGGGCGGCGCCGGAGGCGACCGCCGCCCGCGCCGCCTCCACGCCCTCGGCGATGCTTCCGGCGGCCTCCGCGATGTACAGCGCCGCGCCGGCGTTGAGCACGACGATGTCGAGGCGCGGCCCCGGTTCGCCGTCGACGACGGCGCGAAGGATGGTCGCGTTCTCGGTCGCGCCGCCGCCGGCGAGGTCCGCCAGCCGAGCTCGCTTCATGCCGAACTGCTCCGGCGTGACGTCGTAGCGCTCGTCGTAGCCCTGGCCGGCGAACACCTCGACCACGCTGGTGGGGCAGGTGGTCGAGATCTCGTCGAGGCCGTCGTCGCTGTGGACGATGAGGTTGCGGTCGTTGCCCATCAGGCGCACCGCCTGGGCGATGCGGTCGACATAACGGGCGTCGGCGACGCCTATCAGCTGGTGGCGGGCTCCGGCCGGGTTGGTCAGGGGACCGATGAGGTTGAACGTCGTCGCCATGCCGAGCTCGCGCCGCACCGGCGCCACGTGCCTCATGGCGAGGTGGTGCCGCGGCGCGAACATGAAGCCGATGCCGCACTCGGCGATGCAGCGGCTCACGTGCTCTGGAGCCAGATCGATGATGACGCCGAGCGCCTCGAGGACGTCGGCGCTGCCGCACTTGCTGGTCGCCGAGCGGTTGCCGTGCTTGGCGACCGTCACGCCCGCGCCGGCGGCGACGAGCGCGGCCGCGGTGGAGATGTTGAAGGTGCCGGCGTCGTCGCCGCCGGTGCCGCAGGTGTCGAGGATGACGTCGGCGTCCACGTCGACCTTCTCGGCCAGTTCGCTCATGGCACGAGCCATGCCGACGATCTCCTCGGCGGTCTCGCCCTTGACGCGGAGCGCGCTGAGGAAGGCGGCCGTCTGGGCTTCGCCGGTCCGGCCGCCCATGATCTCGAGCAGCACGCCGCGCGCCGCCTCTTCCGGCAGGTCGCGCCCGGCGGTCAGCTCCGCCAGCGCCGCGCTCAGCACGTCATTCGGCATCGCCGGCCTCCTCACGGGCGGCGGGCGCCTGCGCCGCGCCGCCCCCGGCTCCGCCCTCCGCGCCGGTCATGCGCAGGAACGTCGCCAGCAGGTCGAGACCGACCTCCGTCAGCACGCTCTCCGGATGGAACTGCACGCCGTGCACCGGGAGCTCGCGGTGACTCACGCCCATCACGATGCCCTCATCGTTCCAGGCGGTCAGCGCCAGGCAGTCGGGGAGCGCCTCGTCGACGACGAGCGAGTGGTAGCGGGTCGCCGTGAACGGGTCCGGCAGGCCGGCGAACACGCCGGCGCCGTCGTGGTGGATCTGGTCGGTCTTGCCGTGCACTGGTGCGCCGGCGCGGCGCACGACCCCGCCGTAGACCTGGCCGATGGCCTGGTGGCCGAGGCAGACGCCGAGCATCGGCAGGCGCGCGGCGCCGAAGTGGGCGATGGCGTCCATGCTGATGCCGGCCTCGTTCGGCGTGCAGGGGCCGGGGGAGACGACGAGGTGCGTCGGCCGGGCCGCCTCGATCTCGGCGATGGTCACGTGGTCGTTGCGCTTGACCGCGATGTCGGCGCCGAGCTCGCCGAGGTACTGCACGAGGTTGTAGGTGAAGGAGTCGTAGTTGTCGATCATGAAGACCCGGGCGCCGTCGCCGGGCCGGGGGGCGGTGGTCGTCATGAGCTGCCTCCGTCGCCGAACTGCTCGTGGGCGAGGTCGATGGCGCGCAGCAGGGCCGCGGCCTTGTTCTGCGTCTCAGCGTACTCCTTCGCCGGCACGGAGTCGGCCACGATGCCGGCGCCGGCCTGCACGTGCGCCACGCCGTCCTTGACGATGACGGTGCGGATGCAGATGCAGGTGTCGAGGTCGCCGCCGTAGCTGAGGTAGCCGATGGCGCCGGCGTAGGGGCCGCGCCGCACCGTCTCGAGCTCGTCGACGATCTGCATGGCGCGGACCTTGGGGGCGCCGCTCACGGTGCCGGCGGGGAAGGCCGCCTTGAGCGCATCGGTGGGGTCGTTGCCCTCGGCCAGGGTGCCGCTCACCGACGAGACCATGTGGATGACGTGCGAGTAGAGCTCCATCTCCATGAACTCGTCGACCTTGACGGTGCCGGGGACGCAGACGCGGCCCAGGTCGTTGCGGCCGAGGTCGACCAGCATGACGTGCTCGGCGCGCTCCTTCTCGTCGGCGCGCAGATCCTCGATGAGGCGCCGGTCCTCGGCGGGGCTCGCGCCCCGCCGCCGGGTGCCGGCGATCGGCCTGGTCTCGACGCGGTCGCCCTGGACCGTGATGAGCGGTTCGGGGCTCGAGCCGCAGAGGGCGAAGTCGTCGAAGGCGATGTAGTACAGGTACGGGCTCGGGTTCACGGCGCGGATGCCGCGGTAGACGGAGAACGGCGACACGTTCACGGGCGTGCTGAAGCGCTGCGAGAGCACTACCTGGAAGGCGTCACCGGCGTAGATGTAGTCGCGGATGCGCTCCACGCCGGATTCGTATTGCGCCCGCGTCATGGACGAGGTGACAGGGCGAGCGGAGGGCGCCGGATCCGCGCCTACCTCGGCCGCGTCCACCATGCGTCCGGCCGCGCCGGCGGGAAGCGGCGCGGCCAGCTTGGCGCGCACGTCGGCGATGCGCTCCACGGCGCGCTCGTAAGGGCCGTCCACGTCGCGTCCGTCGACGAACGCGTTGGCCACGATCGTGATGGTGTGCTTGAGGTGGTCGAAGACGAGCACGGTGTCGGCCAGCAGGAACGCCATCTCCGGCAGGCCGAGGTCGTCGGGCGGCGCGTCCGGCAGCGGCTCGAGCCGGCGCACGAGGTCGTAGCCGAAGTAGCCGACGAGGCCGCCGGCGAGCGGCGGCAGCGCTGCCGCCTCGCCGCTCGC
>CAIYOD010000045.1 GCA_903927755.1 uncultured Thermoleophilia bacterium
AGTGCCTCCGCCGGGCCCGTCTCTCTCTGCTGCGGATCAGGCCTCCGCGGTCGGAGCCTCGTCCGCCGCCGGGGCGGCGATCGTGGTCGGAGCAGCATCCGCCGCCGGGGCGGCGATCGTGGTCGGAGCAGCATCCGCCGCCGGGGCGGCGATCGCGGTCGGAGCCTCGTTCGCGGCCGGAGCGGCTTCGATCGCCGGCGCCGCCGGAGCGGTCTCGATCGCCGGAGCGGCCGGAGCGGCCTCGACTGTCGGCGCGGCCGGAGCGGGCGGCGTCGGCGCCGCCGGCTGCTCGATCAGGCCCTGGTGACCGCGGGTGACGAAGTACGCGGCGGTGATCACGGCGATCGTGAAGGGCGTCGTGAGGATCCCGACCCAGCCGTTGGCGACGGCGCCGATGGCGAAGAAGACCACGATCAGCGCCAGGTGCTCCCAGAAGCCGTTGTCCACGACCTGGTGGTAGCTGGCGGACATCGCGGCGGTCAGACCCATCTTGCGGTCGACCATGAACGGGAAGACGTAGATCCAGACCGTCGCGAGCAGCACGCCGCCGACGATGGTGAGGGAGGCGAGCGCGATCAGGACGACCAGCACGATCGCCGCCCAGAGGAAGCCCCAGAAGCGGTTCATGCAGCTGAACACGTCGCCGATCTCGGCGTGGCGTCCGTCGCGGATGCGGCCGACGACCATGTTGTAGAGCCCGGCGCTCAGCGGTCCCGCCAGGATCCCCAGCGTGATCACGGAGAGGATGCCGGCGATCAGCGTCCCGACCAGAAGTGGGACGATGTCGGCGGTGAAGGCGTTCCAGCCGTTCTTGAAGGCGAGCCCGACGTCCAGCCGGGGTCTTGCGAGAGCCGATGTGGTGGCGTCCACGGTCATGATGGGTTCCTTTCCCCTTGAGTTCGTTGCCTGGGGAAAGCCTAGGGCCGCGACCGCTCCCGGTCGTCACCCGGCGGGCTGAACCTGGGGTCAACTGTGGGAGGAACCTCGACGCCGGCCGCATGCCCCTGCGGGGGGACGCCGCCGGCGCCGGAGGGAGAGGCCGGCCGCCGGAGGGGTACTCCGGCGGCCGGCGCGGGTGTCTCCTAGAACGCCATCCGGTAGGTGAGCGGCCAGATGCTCGGTCCCATGCCGCGGCCGATGGCCTTGGCCGCGAGCTGGATCTGGGACCAGCCGTCGTAGATGCTGTGGTCCCGCCACTCGTTCCAGCTGGCGGCCCATTCGCGGTCCATGAACTGGAAGAGGCCGTGGTACGGGCCGCTGTCGGCGGTCCGCTGACCGCTGGACTCCAGCATCATCATGCGGTGCAGCCCGGCCTGGCTCACGCCGTATTCCTTGCAGGCGATCGCGATGAGCGGCTTCCAGTCGCCGCGCCGGTTCCAGCGCGCGATCTGCGCGAGCTCGCGCACCCGCTGCTGCAGTCGCCGCGCCCTGACGGTCCAGCGGTGGGCCACACGTGAGGCGGCGAGGCTGCGCGTCTGCAGCGCCGCGACTTCGTCGGCAGTGACGACGCCGTCCGCGAGCAGGGACGCGGCGAGCACCTGGTCCATTCCGGCCGGCGGCGTGACCGGCGAAGCGGCCGGGGCCGGGCTGCCGGCGTCGCCGACGGAGTCCGTCGCCGCGAACAGGTCGCGCGCGCCGGCCAGATCCGCGGCCGCGGCGCGGCCGCGCTCACGAGCCTGCTGGCGCGACTGCTTGGCGTGACGCAACTGCTGCTTGAGCTTGGGGAGTGATGGGTCGCCCGCCAGAGCCGGCGCGGCGACGATGCCGGCCAGGAGCACGGCGAGGGCGATGGTGAGGGTGAGGGTCCTGAAGCGCACACTGTCCTTCCCACGTGATGTCCCCCCGGCAGCGGTGATGGCCTGTGCCGGGTGGGCGGTCGGCGCCCGCACACGCACCCGCCGCACGGCACGACCGTCAACACAGAGAAGGAATGGGAGACGAATCTGCTGGGGAGGGGGCGCCTGCGGGCGCCTCTTGTCGTAGATTCGTGTTCCAGTGAACCCGAAACCAGGGCGCGATGCAACCCAATGCGCCTGCCAAGCGCTACGGACCACGCCTGTCACACTACCCTCGTCGGGTTGACCCGGCCCGGGACGGTCCCTACTCTCGCGACTTCCGCCCCCGATGGGTGGACACGGCCGACCAGCGGCCGCGGCGTCATCAAGGCGCCCACCGAGAAGACCGGACGGCGAGCCTCGAGCCCGTCGTCGCGGCGATCAAGGAAGGCACACCGATGCACCACACTCGCTTGGCCGGCGGTCTCATCTCGCTTGCAGCCCTCCTGGCCCTCCTGCTCGTCCCCAGCGTCCTCCTCGCGGAGACGTCCGCGGTGACGGCGCCGTCGCCCGGTGCGACGCCCGAGCCGACTCCGGCCGGCTCGCCGACCACGGCCACCGCGTCGCCCACGCCCACGCCGAGCGTCACGGCTTCACCGACCGGCACGCGGCCGCGGCTGACCAAGGCGCAGCGCCGGGCCAAGCTCCGGGCGCAGCGTATCGCGCGCCGGCGGCGCCTGGTCCTGCGCGTCACGCGCCTGCAGTTGGGCGTCCCTTACGTCTACGGCGGCGCCTCCCGCAGCGGGTTCGACTGCTCGGGACTCACGATGTACGTGTACGAGCGCCTCGGCTGGGACCTGCCGCACGGCGCCACCGACCAGGCGTCCCGCGGCCGGCGCGTCTCGCTGCGGCGGCTCGAGGTCGGCGACCTCGTGTTCTACGGCGGCTCCGGCTCCTACAGTCACGTGGCCATCTACGCCGGCAACGGGCGCGTCATCGACGCACCGCACAGCGGCGCTGTGGTCAGCTACTCGCGGGTCGGCGACGCCGCGACGGCGCGTCGCTTGATCGGCTCCTGACGTGCGCGGCGGGCGGGTCCGGACGGGCCTCGCCCGCCGCTCCGTGTACACTGGTCTTCCGAGCCGCCGCACCGCGCACACGAGACCAGGGGGTGGGACATGAGAGGGCTCTCGTCACGGCGTCGCCGCGTCGTCGGCATCGCTCTGCTTCTCGGACTGCTGGCCGTCGCCGCCCTGGCCTCTCCGGCGGGCGCGCTCACCGCGCGCTTCACCCTGAACGGCGGGGACGAGTACTCCCGCCGGCTGCGCGTCACGGCCGGCGACGGCGGCTGGACGCCGTTCTTCCGGCCGGCGGTGGTGGTCTGGGACGGCGGCAGCATCATCTCCGGACATGGCGCGGACCCCGGTTTCGAGCTCCCGGCGCAGACGCTCGCCCTGTTGCCGCACGTGTGCGAGAGCCACGTCTCCGCGAAAGGCGGCGCCCGGATCGCCGACATGCTCGCCGAGGCGCGCGTCGAGGTCGACGCGCGTTACCGCGCGGCCGCCGACCTCGACGTGTGCGTCGTCCTGGCCGGAGGGAGCGATTTCCGCAACGGTCTCACCGCCGCCGACGTCTACCAGTCGCTGAGGACCTACTGCCTCGCGCGCAAGGCGGCGGGGTTCCGCGTGGTAATCCTGAGCGTGCTGCCGTGCAGCGACACCGTGACCTTCGAGGCGGCGCGCCTCGCGTACAACGCGTTGCTGCGGCACGGCTGGCGCACGTTCGCCGACGGCCTTGCCGACGTTGCCTCCGACCCCCGCATCGGAGATGCGGGCGACAATCTCGACCAGCAGTTCTACAGGTCCGACGGGCTGCATCTCGGCAACGCCGGCAACGC
>CAIYOD010000046.1 GCA_903927755.1 uncultured Thermoleophilia bacterium
GGTCGCCGGCGCCCTGCCCGGCGCCGCGGGCCAGGCGGCCGCGTGGCCGGGCCTGTCGGACTCGACCGGCGCCGCCCGCCTCGAGGCGGCGCGGACCGTAGCGCTCTACTGCCGCCTCATCGAGGCCGGCCAGTTCGCACGCGCCGGGGAGTTGTGCGCACGTCGCCGGCTCTGGTCTCGGCGCGCCCTCGGCGCGCTGACGCGCTTCCACTTCCGTTCCGTCCGCGTCTACGCGGCGCCGGACTCGCGGACGCTGGTGCTCAAGGCGGGCGTGCGCGTGCACGCCGGGCGAGGCCGTCCGCTGCCGGGCGGCCTCGCCATCCTGTTCTTCACCCTGGGGAGGGTCGGCAGCGACGTGGGGGGATGGCTGATCACAGCCGTCTCCACCAGCCCGTAACCCTCCAGAAAGGGGTCAGTATGAGCAGACGGCACTGGGCGCATCTCGTTGGGGTCGCGGTGATCGCGGCCGCGTTCGCGGTCGCCGCACCGGCGGCGGTGGGCATGCCCGCCGAAGAAGGCGAGGGCGCGGCGGGCAAGGCGGCCGACGCCGGCCCCGCCGCCACAGCTACCGCCTACCTTCAGGCAAGGGCCGCGGCCATCACCGCCGCCGACCCGGCCGCCGTGCTCGCGCCCTGGGTCGTCACCGGGAGCGCCCTCGCGCGGACCGAAGCCAGGGTCGCCGAAGGCACGGCCGTCCGCGGCGAGGCCGTGGGACGCACAGCGGAGACCGCGGTGTGCCGCGTGACCGTCCTCGACAGCCAGCCGGCTGATGATGGCGTCACCGCAGTCGTGGCGGCGCACGCGATCACCACCCTGACCTGGCGCGCCGAGAACGGCAAGGCGGACACCGAGGGCAGCGGCATCGACCACACGATCACCCTCCGGCGCAACGGCGACGACTGGGTGATCACCGCGGATGCCTATGCCGACGTCCTCAAGCCGGCCTGCCTCGAGGCGGCAGGCGCGTCACGCGCCCGTGTGCGAGCGGCGGCGCGGGCAGTCGAGCGGACGGCCGCGCCAGTGCGACTGCCTGAGGCGGCGTCTCCCCGTGAGGCCGCCACTCCGCGGCGCTACAGCGACATCATCGCCTACGACCGGCCCGGCGCTCAGGCCTACGCGGACACGTACGCCCTGTCGTACAACCCGACCTTCGTCCGGTTCTCCGGCGCCGACTGCGCCAACTTCGCCTCGCAGTGCGCCCGCGCCGGCGACATGCCGCAGGCGTCCGGCGGCGCCACGAGTGGCTGGTGGTACGACAAGGAGGGCACTTCATCTCCGTCCAACGACACGTACAGCCTCAGCTGGATCAACGTCACCCGGCAGATCGGCTACTGGAACACGCGCCGGACGGACTGGGAGACGTCCGCGGGAATGCTCAGCCGCGGCGACTTCATCTACTACGACTGGACCGGAGACGGCGTGTGGGATCACGTGGCCGTCGTCGCCGGGACCAACAGCAGCGGGCAGAAGATGATCGACGCCCACACCACCGACCACTACCACGTCTACTGGAAGCTCGGCTACAGCGGCACCAAGTACCGCTACGCGAGGGTGCGCGCGCAGTGGGTCGTGCTTTGACCCTCAGCGCGCTCCCGGGACGACGTCGTGTGCCGCGAGGTCATCGGCGGTATCGCGGCGCCTGATCTGGACCAGCTCGCCGGCGGCCGTCACCGCGAAGGCGGCGGCCGTCGGCCGGGCGTTGTACGGGTTCATCATCTCCAGCGTGTAGGCGCCGGCATCCAGAAATGCGACGACGTCGCCCACGGTGGTCGCAGCCGGGAACCAGCGGTACGCCGAGTCGGCATCGCCGGCGAACACGTCGCCGCCATCGCAGAGCGGGCCGGCGAGGCGGAACTCAGCGTCCGCCTCGTCGCCGGGGCGCGAAGCCACGATCGTCCGGTAGTACCAGTGGTAGTTGGTGTGCTCGAGAAGCGTGTTGAAGCCGGCGTCCACGGTGACCCAGCGTTCGTCGCCGATGCGCCGTCCGTCGGCGTCGCGGCGACCCTTGGTCTTCTCGTTCTCGACGCGGGCGACCAGCACGGCCGTGGTGGCGGCAATGGAGCGGCCGGGCTCGAGGAAGAGCTCCAGGTCCGGGCGTCGCGCCGCGAGCTCGCCGCCGACGACGGCGGCGTAGTCGGCGGCGCCCAGCAGCGAGCAGAAGTAGTCGCTGGGGTGACAAGCCACCGGAGCCTCGCGGTACGGCACGGCGAAGCCGCCACCGGCGTTGAGGAACCGCAGCCGGATGCCGGCGGCGGCCTCCACCTCGGCGACGATGTCGAGGGCGGCCGCCACTGCCTGCCGGTACGGCTCCACACTGGTGATCTGGGAGCCGATGTGCAGGTGCATGCCTGCAGGATCCAGATTGGGGTGCCCGGCCGCCAGCCGGAACGCCGCCACGGCGTCGTCGCGGTCGATGCCGGCCTTCCCGCCGTGCGCGGTCTCGAGGCCGGGGTGCGTCATCGTGGGCACGTGCACGTCGATGCGCGGCGCCACGGTGGCCACCTCATCCAGAGCGGCCGCCACCTCGCCGATGCGGCCGAGCTCGTGGAGCGAGTCGACCATGAAGGCGCGCACGCCGCAGGCGACTGCGCGCTCGATCTCGGCCTTCGTCTTCGCGACGCCGTTGAACACGATCTGCCGCGGCTTGAACCCGGCCGCGAGCGCCTTGTCCAGCTCGCCGCCGGCGTTCACCTCGACGTTCGCGCCGGCGTCCCGCACCACGCCCAGGAACCACAGGTTGGAGCAGGCCTTGCTCGCGTAGAAGACCTCGGTCGCCGCATGCACACTGCGGAACGACCCCAGCAGAGCCTCCACATTGACCCGCAGCCGGCGCTCGCTGAACACGAAGAAGGGCGTCTCGCGCGTCTCCGCCAACTCGACGAGATCGGCGCCGTCAAAGCACAGGTGACCATCACACACGGTGTACAGTGGATCGGGGGCCGGCATACGCTCCCTTGCTTGTCGAGTGGGCGGTCAGCGAAGTATACTGCGCCCGCTTTGTCCCACCGGCTACGGGAGACGCGGACCGAGTGGTAGACGCGAGCCCTCACGATCGTCGTCGCACCGCCTTCACCGGCGGCAAAGTGCACGACTTCTAATACCCTCCTCCACTGACGCACACCGCCGCGCCCGCTCACTGTGAGCGGATGCCGGCGGCACGACGTCCTCTGCACGTAGGCGGTCCCCGCCCGCTCCGGCTCGCACTCCGTTGCCGCGGCATCGCCCGCGTCCCCGGCCACGTGCAGCCCCGGCGGCACAAGGGCCGTTCACGACCAGACGAAGCGGAGAAGGCTTGACACTCCCCCGGCTCACCATCGATCTCGACGCCGTCGCCGACGCGACACGGCGTCTCGCCGCAGACCTGCACGCCCGCGGGCTGGCGCTCTGCGGCGTCACGAAATGCGTGGACGGCGAGCCGGCGGTCGGTCGGATGCTGCTCGGGGGCGGCTGCACCGGCCTCGCCGACAGCCGCCTGCCCTCCCTTGTCCGGCTGGCCGGGCAGACGCTGGGGCCGCTCACGCTCATCCGGGCGCCCCAGTGGGATGAACTCGAGACGGCGGCCCAGGTCGCCGGCCGCGTGCTGCTGAGCGACCCGGGCGCCGCCCGCTCGCTCGGAGAGCACGCCCCCGGCGCCCCCGTCGGGATCCTGCTCACCGTCGACCTGGGAGACCGCCGCGAAGGCGTGCTGCCGGATGCCGCCCCGGCGGTCGCCGCCCAGATCGCCGGCCTGCCCGGCGTCGAGCTGGCCGGCGTGGCGGTCAACTTCGCCTGCCTCTCCGGCCAGCTGCCGTCACAGGAGCTGTTCCGGCAGGCCGAGGACGTTCTGGCCGCGGTGGCCGATCTGTGTGCCGCCGAGCCGGTGCTCAGCCTCGGCGGCACCTGCGTCGTCCAGCACCTGGACGGCTACCGCCCGCGCTTCGCCACCGAGGTGCGCTCTGGCGGCGGCCCCATCTACGGCCACGACTTCGTCAGCGGCTGCGGCATCACCGGGCTCGGGCGCACCGACCCCGTACTCACAGCCGCCGTACTCGAGTGCTCCCGCAAGCCGCCGGCACCGCAGGGCCCCGGCGGCCTCGACGCCTTCGGCCACGTGCCCGAGGTCGACCTGCCGGAGGAGGACGCGTGGTACGCCATGCTCGCCCTCGGGCGCCGGGACATGGAACCGGGCGGCCTCCGTCCGCTCCTGCCCGGCGCGTACATGGCCGGCGCCACGAGCGACGTCTGCATCCTCATCACCCCGGAGTCTCTGCGCCCCGGCGACGAGGTGCGCTTCGCCGTGGACTACGACGCGCTGGTGCGCGCCGTGACCTCGCCGTTCGTCACCCTGGAGTTCGCGGGCGGCGAGGCGGCGGGCAATCCGCTGGGCTCCACCGACAACGACATCCCGAAGGGGGTTTCATGACCACGCACGCCGACGGACGCTACGTCGGGCGGCGGCGGCCGCTGCAGATCCTCAGCGAGGCCGACGCGGAGCGCATACACGAGGCCGCCCTGGACGTGCTCGCCGAGACCGGCGCGATGTTCCACTCGGACCGGGCGCTCGACGTGCTCGAGGCCCACGGCGCGATCGTGGACAGAAGGACGACCGTCGCGCGCATCCCGGCGAGCGCCGTCGACGAGGCGCTCGCCACCCTGCCCCGGTCCTTCACGCTCGGCGGCCGCGAGCCCGAGTTCGATCTCCCCATCGACGGCGAGCACGCCTACCTGACCTCCGACGGCTGCGCCACGAGGGTGCGCGAGGCCGACGGCACCGTGCGCCAGAGCGTGAAGCAAGACGTGTACGAGGCGGCGCGCGTCGTGGAGGGGCTGGACAACCTCTCCGCCACGTCGGCTCTCGTCTCCGCCCAGGACACCCCCGAGGAGAGCCGGGTCCTGCACGAGTTCGACGCCTGCATGCGCGCTTCGCGCAAGCACAGCGTCGTGGTGAGCATCAAGGACGCGTCCGAGGCACGGCCGCTGATCCGGATGGCGCAGGCAGTGGCCGGCGGGGCGGCGGAACTCAAGGCCCGTCCGACGTTCTCGGTCATCCTGTGCACGGTGAGCCCGCTGCACATGGAGCGGTTCGGCATGGAGCTCGCCCTGGAGCTCGGTGACGCCGGCATCCCGATGATGCTCTACCCGATGCCGATCCTCGGCGCGACCAGCCCGGTCACGCCGGCCGGTACGGCCGTCGTCGGCGCCGCCGAGATCCTCGCCGCGGTCACCGCCATCCAGCTGTCGTCTCCGGGCGCCCGGCTGGTGCACGCCGGCGGGCCGACCGCGCTCTTCATGCGCACCGGCTCGTACTTCGCCAACGTCCCGGAGGCCTTGCTGCTGCGCGCCGTGCAGGGCCAGATGGCGCGCCACTGGGGCCTCCCCGCCGGTCTGGGCTGGGGAGGCACCAAGGCCAAACGGCCGGACGCTCAGGCGGCTTACGAGAACACGCTCGGACTCGTCCTCGAGATGATGGCCGGCGCGGACTTCTGCTTCGGCGCCGGCCTCCTCGACAGCGTCTCGCAGATGTCGCTCGAGGAGCTCGTGATCGCCGACGAGGTGTTCGGCATGGTCACGCGCCTGCTGCGCGGCGTCACTGTCGACCGGGAGACGCTGGCCGTGGACCTCATCAAGAAGATGGGCTTCGACGGCGACTACCTGTTCGACAACCACACCCGCGCGCACGTGCGCGAGCTGTGGCGGGCGAAGCTGGGCGAGACCGGCACCATCGAGAGTTGGAAGAACGCGGGCAGCCCGCGTCTGGAAGACAAGGCGCGGGCCGTCGCCGACGGCATCCTCGCCTCCCCCGCGCCCGAGTTCCCAGCAGAGCTCGGGCGCGAGTTCGACGACATCATCGCCGCGGTCGAATCCGGCCGCTTCTGAACCGCAAGGAGCCCAAGATGACCTACGCAGACAAGTGCTACGTCGGCGAGCGCGTGAAGCTCGAACTGCTCTCCAAGGACGACGTTCGGCAGATCCACGAGGCCACCCTCGACGTGATCGAGAGCGTCGGCGTGAAGTTCCACAGCCAGAACGCTCTCGACGTGCTCGAGGCGAACGGAGCGACGGTGGACCGTGAGACCACGGTGGCGAAGATCCCGGCCGCCGTCGTCGAGAAGGCGATGAGCACAGCGCCGCACGAGTACACGCTCGGCGCGCGCAACCCGGAGTACGACCTGCCGCTCGACGGCGAGCACATCTACATCAGCTCCGACGGCTGCGGCGTCTTCGCCCGCGACCCCAAGACAGGCGAGGTCCGGTCCTCGCGCAAGCAGGACCTCGCCGACTGCGCCAAGGTCGTGCAGGCGCTCGACAACGTCAGTGCCACGAGCGCCGTCGTCAGCGCCCAGGACTGCCCGCCGGAGACGCGCGTGCTGCACGAGTTCGACGCCTGCGTGCGCAACTCCGAGAAGCACAGCATCGTCGTCAGCATCAAGGAGGACTGGGAGGCGCGCAGCCTCATCAAGATGGCCGAGGCGATGGCCGGCGGCAAGGAAGAGCTCAAGAAGCGGCCGATGTTCACGACCATCATCTGCACGGTGAGCCCGCTGCACCAGGAGCGGTACGGCATGGACCTCGCGCTCACGCTCGCCGAGGCGGGAATCCCCGTGAGCTTCTACCCGATGCCGATCCTCGGCGCGACGGGCCCCATCACCATCGCCGGCTCGGCGGTGGTCAACAACGCCGAGTTCCTCAGCGGAGCCACGCTGGTCCAGCTGGCCCATCCCGGCGCCCCCGTCATGCACGGCGGCGGCCCGACCGCGATGTACATGAACTCCGGGGCCTACGCGAGCAACTCGCCCGAGGCCATGCTCATCCGCGCCTGCCAGGGCCACATGGCGGACTTCTACGGCGTGCCGGCCTGGTACGGCGCCGGCGCCACCACCGCCAAGGAGCCCGGCATCCAGAGCGCCTACGAGAACGCGCTCGCCATGTTCATGGCGTACTCCAACGGCGCCGACGTGACGTTCGGCACCGGCCTCCTCGACGGCTCGCGCATCCTCTGCCTGGAGAACATGGTGGTCGACGACGAGATCATCGGCATGGTCAAGCGCATCCTCACCGGCATCGAGGTGAGCGAGGAGACCCTGGCCGTCGACCTCATCAAGAAGATGGGCTTCAACGGCAACTACCTCTTCGCCAACCACACGCGCGCACACGTGCGCGAACTGTGGCAGGCCAGACTCGGCGAGACCGGCAACTACGACGGCTGGAAGAACGCCGGCGCGAAGAGCACGACCGAGAAGGCGCAGGAGAAGGTCGCGGAGATCCTCGCCGCGCCGAGCGCCGAGTTCCCGACCGACCTGGGCGCCGAGTTCGACGCGATCATCGCCGCCGCGGCCACGGAGGCGGCGGCCGTCTAGATCAGCCACCCGGGGGCCGGCCCACCGTTTCTCCAGTACTACACTTGATGTACGGGGACCCGACCGAAGGGGGAGTCATGGATGCTCATGTCGCTCGCCGGCGGACCTGTCGTGCGCCGGTCTTCCTGTTCGTAGTCCTGCTCGTCCTGCTGCTACCCACCGGCGCCGCGCTGGCCGCGGACGGAGTGCCGCTCTACCCGCCCGGGGTAGACGCCGGCTACGCCTGGACGAGCATGGAGAATCCGGACATGAGCGCGACGGCGCTGACCTTCGAGCTCATCGGCCTCGACGCCACGCCGCCCTACGCCAAGTCGCAGACGGCGCGGGTCATGTTCTGGAACGCCGCCACCGGCGTGAACCGGCCGATCGGGGCCGAGGTCCCCGCCCTGCCGGACGCCGCCGATCAGCGCAGCCCGGCGGTCTGCACTTTCAAGGGCGACGTCTACACCGTCTGGCAGCAGTGGAACGACCCCGTCACCGCCACCCGGGACATCTGGCTGTGGCGCGGCGCCCCGAACGGCGACACCGACGCGGGGTTCCCGATGCTGCTCGTCTCGGGACCCGCCGGCTCCAACCAGTACTCGCCCGAGATCGGCGTCAGCAAGACGCCCGCCGGCGATCACCTCGTCGTCGCCTGGGCCGACGACCGCGACACCGCGGGCGCCACGACGTGGATCTACATGCTCGACCTGAGCGCGAACACCGACGGCGACGCCAATCCCAACTACCTGGAGCCCGGCTACGATCCCGCCTACGGCGGCGACCGCGTCGATCCCACCGGAGACCCGCTCAAGGGTCAGTTCGGACCGGCAGTCGGCGCCAAAGGCGTGTTCTGGTTCGACCTGCGCGGCGCCTCGGATGCCGACAACGCGGACATCTACCGGGCGGACCTGAACGCCGTCGCGCCCATCGTGAGCCTCTTCTGGACCAACCCGGCGGACTACGGCACCGGATTCCTGCGCGCCACGGGCGACGGCGCCGCGTGGCTGGGGCCGGGCATCGCCGGGGGCCCGTTCGAGCCTTGGGTCAGGAAGGTCGGCGGAGGTTCAGGCATCACCACCATCGTCAGCAGCCCGATGTCGCTCGACGCCAGCGGCTCGCGGCTCGCGGTCACCGGTGGTCACGGAGGCAACACGAGCGGCGATCCGGACGTCTACTTCTACGACCCCGCGACGAGGCAGAACGTGCCGGTCTGCAGCGTGGGCGCCGACATCTGGAACAAGCTCAAGATCCAGGACACGCCGGCACTGAGCACGGCCGACGGCGGCTACCGCGTGGTGTGGGCGGACTCCCGCAAGTTCACCAACACCGCCGCCACGGACTCCACCGCGCTCGCCTATGAGCTCTACGTCGCCCTCGTGCCGACGGTGAGCCTGAGAGCGAGCAGGACGACGGTCAAGCTGGGCGGGTCGGTCACCCTGACGTCGAAGGTCACGCCCAGGTTCGGCGGTTCCAAGCTGAAGTTCCAGAAGGGCACAGCGCACTCGTGGTCGCACGCATGGCTGCTCGGCGGCAAGCAGGTCTGGTACACAGGCTGGAAGACGCTCAAGGGCAAGTCGCTCTCCGGCGCGTCGACGACCTCGTGGACGTGGACGCCCGGCGCGAAGGGCACGTACTGGGTCCGCGCCTGGTTCTCGGGCGGCACGAAGTACGCCGACGTCGGAAGCCGCAAGGTGCCCCACGTCGCGAACACCAGCAAGGTCATCAAGGTCATCGTCAAGTGAGCGGAGGGGCGGGGCGCGGGCGGGCGCAGCCTGCCCCGCGCCTCTCCCCCGCGACCCGCGGTCTGCGGTAGCATGAGACGCCGGCGCCCGACTGCGGCGCCGGCGTCTCGCCGTCTACCATCGGAGTCGCGACGTGAGCCCGAAGAAGGTCCGCGAGCAGGGCCAGAGCAAGGACACCGACAAGCTGATCCGGCGGCTCTCTCTCGTCGCCCTCCTGCTCTCCCGGCGCGGCCAACCCGTCGCCGTGGCCGAGATCCGCAGCAGGGTCGAAGGCTACCCGACGATGACGGAGGAGGCGTTCAAGCGCCGCTTCTTCGAGGACCGCGACGAGCTCAAGCGGCTCGGCATCGAGATCCGCTCGAGCGAGGACCCGCTGTCCGACACCTCGTCCGAGCTCTACAGCCTGCCGGCGGACGCCTACTACCTCGAGCCGGTCGCGCTGGACGGCGACGAGGTGGCGGCTCTGGCCGCCTGCCTCGCCGTCCTCGAGGACCGGTTCGCCTACTCACAGCCTCTCCGGCTCGCGCTGCTCAGCCTCGCGCAGGGGCGTCCCGAACTTCTCGCGGAGGCGGAGGCGCCACCGCTCGCGGTGGTCCCGGAGTCTCAAGAGCCGACAGCCGCCCTGCCGAAGCTGCAGGCGGCCGTCGGTGAGCGCAAGACGGTAGAGTTCGAGTACTACGCCATCACCCGCGACGAGACGATCAAGCGCGTCGTCGACCCTTACGGGCTGCAGCTGGTCGCGGGCGAGTGGTACCTCATCGGCTGGTGCCACCTGCGCGAGGACCTGCGCACCTTCCGGCTCTCCCGCGTGCGCTCAGGCGTCAAGTACCACACGCGCCGCCCGCACGACTTCGCGCCACCGGACGACTTCGACCTCGACACCTATCGCGACCGTCCGGCATGGCAGCTCGCGGCGCCTCGAGCGACCGCGCGGGTGCGCATCTCACCCGCGATGGCGTGGTGGGTCGAGGCGCACTGGGCGCACTGCGGCGCCGTGCAACGCCTGGACGACGGCGCGATCGTCTACGAGACGCCCTACGCCGACCCGCGCCCGTTGCTCGGCTGGGTGCTCGGGCTTGCCGACGAAGCGGAACTGCTGGAGCCGCCGGACCTGCGCGAGCGGGTGCGCGAGCAGCTGGATTCGCTCGCCGCGCTGCTCGACGCGCCGGCCCCGGAGCGGCCGGCGCGCCCCACGACCGCGGTGCCGGCGCGGCCGCGACGGCGCAAGGCCGACCCCGACCTGCGCGTCGAGGTCGACCGCTTCACGCGGCTGACTGCGCTCGCGAGCTACCTCATGCAGCGCTGCGACGACGAGGCCGTGCTCGACGTGGCCGAGGTGCGCGCCGACCTGGGCGTCACCGCCAAGCAGCTCCGCGAGGACGTCGGCCTCCTCAATCTGGTGAACTTCGGTGGCGACGGCCTGCTGCTCTGGGCCGAGTTCGCCGGCCGCACCAAGCTGAGCGTCTCCTGCGAATCGGCGGGACCGACGCTGGCGCGTCCCGCCCGCCTCTCCCCGTTGCAGGCCGACACGCTGCTGCTGGCGATCGAGCTCGTCGGCCACCATCTGCCGACCACCACGGGCGCGGCGCTCGACAGCGCCGCCGGCAAGATCCGCGCCGCCCGTGGCGGTGCGCCGGCCCTGGCCGGCAGCGACCTCCTGCTCCCGGCCGACGCGATCCTCCGCGATGTGAACCGGGCCATCGTGGAGCGGCGCCTCCTCGCCATCCAGTACTGGACCGAGGGCACGGACAGGATGACCGACCGCCTCGTCGAGCCGTACCTGCTCGTGCACAGCCGCGGTGAGTGGTACTACGTCTGCTGGTGCCGCACGGCCGGCGGGACGCGCGTGTTCCGCGTGGCGACGACCAAGAGCGCGGAGCTCCTGGACGAGACCTTCGAGCCGCGCGAGGTCGTCGAACTCGATCTGTATCGGCGTGAGGGCATTCCCGCGTCCGGCGCCTACGCGCCCCAGGCGGCGACGGTCTGGTACAGCCCCGTCGTGGCCCGCTGGATCGCCGAGCGGCAACCGGTGGAGCTCCTGCCCGACGGCTCCTGCCTGGCGAGCCAGCCCTACGTGGATGTCCGCTGGCTGGCGGCGCACCTGCTCCGCTTCGCCGACCAGGCGCGTCCGATCGAGCCGACCGAAGCTGTCGACGGCGTACGGGACGTGGTGCGGCGCCTGCGGGAGGCCTACGCGTGACCATCACGCTCGCCGTCGATCCCGTCGCCTACGCCGCTTACCTCGTCGCCTGGGCATTCTTCGCCTACGGCCCGCAGCTCGTCATCTGCCTGCTCTTCGCGTGGTCGGCGTGCCGCCGGGCCAACGGCGACCTGCTCGACTGGATGGTCCACGGCTTCCTGTGGTCCCTGTTGCCGTTCGCCGGCGTGATCGTCATGTGGTGGATCTGGCGCCGGGCCTCGCGTGAGGCTCCCGGCGCGCCGGCGCCGTCGTGAGCGCGGCCGCCTGGGTGTGGTGCGGCGCGCGGCGCCTGCCCGTGGCCCGCGCCGACGCCTTCGAGCCGCCGGCGGAGCTTCCGCGGCTGGGACGGCTTGACGATGCCGTCCGAGGGGCGCTGGCCGCGCCTGTGGGAGCGCCGCGCCTGCGAGAGCTGTCGCGCGGCGCCCGGACCGTCGTCGTCACCATCCCCGACGCGTCCCGGCCGTGCCCCAGCGGAACGGTGCTCGAGGCCGTACTCGACGAGCTCGCGGCGGCGGGCGTCACCGACGACGCCGTCGCCGTCGCGATCGGCTGCGGCCTGCACGCGACGACCACGGACGAGGAGCGGGCGCGTCTGGCCGGTCCGTCGATCGCCGCGCGGATCGAGATCCTCGACGCACAGGGCATCGAATCCGAGACGACGGACCTCGGCACGACCTCGCTGGGCGCTCCCGCGCGGATCGTCCGGCGCGTGGCCGAGGCTGATCTGGTCGTCACCGTAGGCGTGGTCGAGCCGCACCTGTACGCCGGCTTCTCCGGCGGCGTGAAGGGAGTGGCCATCGGCTGCGCCGGACGTGAGACCATCGCCTGGACGCACCGCCCGGCCTTTATCTCAGAGCCGGGCGTCGTCGTGGCCGGACTGCGCGGGAACCCGTTCCAGGCGACCCTGCGCGAGATCGCCGCGCGTACGCCTCTCGCCTGGGGCATCAACCTGGTGATGACGGAGGGCGGCGCGGCCGCCGTCCGGGCCGGCGACCCGGCGGCCGCGCAGGAGGCGCTGGCGGCCGAAGCGGCGCCGTCGTGGCTCCGTACCGCCGGCCGGCGCGTGGACGCCGTCGTCGCCGGCGTCCACGCGCCCAAGAGCGACAACCTGTATCAAGCGAGCCGGGCGGCCACCTACCTCGGGCTGGCCGCCCGTCCGGCGATCGCTGACGGCGGGCTCATCGTGCTCTGCGCCGACCTGCCTCTCGGCGCCGGTGACGGACCCGGCGAGCGGAACTTCCTCGACGTCCTCGCCTCCGCCGTAGCGCCGGCGGACTTGCTCGCGCGCGGTCTGCGCGAGCCGCTCGGCCCCGGCGGCCAGCGCTCGTTCGTCGTCGCCCGCGTCCTCGAGCGCTACCGGCTCGCCGTCGTCGGCGCCAGGGACCCGGCGTTCCTCGGGCCGCTGGCGCACCTCGGAGTGACCGCGTTCGACTCCGTCGACGCGGCCCTCGCCGCCGAGGACGTACGGCTCGGCCGCCGCGCCTCCGTGCTGGCCGTCGCCGACGCGATGGCCACGGTCGTCACCGCGACCTGACCGCTCGCCCGCGGCTCGCGCGCTGCGCGCTCAGAAGGCACGCTCCGCCTCCTCCCTCGGTTGCTCCACGTTTGGCAGGTGGAACAACCAGGATGCAGCCCCTGTGAGGAGAGGACCATGAAAGGCATCAGGCTCGGCCGTCTGTTCGGCATCGAAGTCGCCATCCACCCCAGCTGGTTCATCGCGCTCGCGCTCTTCGCGTTCACGCTGGCCAACGGCTTCTTCCCCAGCGCCTACCCCGGGTGGAGCGCCGTCGCCACGTGGGCCACCGCCGTGATCGCCACGCTCCTGCTGTTCGTCTCCGTACTCGCGCACGAGTTCGGCCATTCACTGGTCGCGCGCTCGCAGGGCATCCCGGTGCGCGGCATCACCCTGTTCATCCTGGGCGGCGTCGCCCAGCTCGAGCGCGAGCCCGACTCGCCCGGCCGCGAGGCGTGGATGGCCATTGCCGGTCCGCTGGTGAGCGTGGCGATCGGCGTCGCCACGCTAGGTGCCGCGTACGCCCTGCCCGGACCCGAGCAGGTCGTCGCCGTGCTCGCGTATCTGGGCGTCGCCAACCTCGCCCTGGTCGTCTTCAACCTCCTCCCCGGCTTCCCGCTGGACGGCGGGAGGGTGCTGCGCGCGCTCCTCTGGAGGATCTCTCACGACGTGGTGCGCGCGACGCGCCAGGCAGCTGTGGTCGGCCAGGTCTTCGCGTGGGGCTTCATCGCCCTGGGGGCCGCCCAGCTCGTGCTGGGGGGCGGCCTCGGCGGCATCTGGCTCGCGCTCGTCGGGTGGCTGATGATCCAGGCGGCGCGCGCGACCGCGCGCCAGACGGAGATCGACCACCTGCTCTCCGGCGTCCCGGCGGCGCGCCTGATGACCACACCGGAGAGCTGGCTCTCCCCGTACATGACCCTGGACTGGGCCGCCAAGGACCGGCTGCGCGACTGGGAGTCGCGCTGCCTGCCGGTGGCGGCCGAGGACCCAGCGGCCGAATTCGGCGGCCTCATGTGCGCGCGCGACCTGAAGCGGGCGCCGCGCGACCGCTACGACCGCGACCGCGTGCGCGACGTCATGACACCCGCGCTGCGACTCCCGACGGTCACGCCGGAGACCCAGGCGGCCGAGGTCCTGCGGCTGCTGCGCGAGGGTGAGGCCGACCGGGCCGTGGTCGTCGACGCGGGCGGCCGCCTGCTCGGCTTCATCGACGTCGACACCTTCGCCCGCTTCTTCAACGCAGCGCGCTCCCGCCGTCGCGGCGCCACGCCGCCGCACGCGCCGGCCTGACGCCGCCTACGGCAGCTTCACGGCGACGACGGCGCAGTCGTCGGCGAGCACACCCGCGGAGTACTCCTTGACCGTCTCCAGCAGGACGTCGGCGAGCGCCTGGGCGCCCAGCGGCAGATTGGCGCGCACCGCCTCGTGCAGCCGCTCTTCCCCGAAGAGGACGCCGTCGCGGCGCGCTTCGGTGATGCCGTCCGTGTACAGGACGACGCACGAATCGTCGGGCAGGACGGCGCGATTGGTGGGATACGTGGCCCCGCGGAAGATACCCACCGGCACGTTGCCCTCGCCGGGGATGGGGAACTCGCCGAGCCCGGCGAGCACCAGCGGCCGCGGGTGCCCCGCGACCGCGTACTCGAACATGTGCCGGGCGACGTCGATGTAGGCCAACACGAGCGTGACGAACGGCTGGTTGGGCGTCTGCGTGATCACCGCCGAGTTCAGCCGGGTGAGCGCTTCTCCCGGCGAGCTCTCGGCCGCGTACGCCCGGAGCATGTAGCGGACGACTGCGGACTGGGCGGCGGCGCCCAGGCTCTTGCCGCACACATCGCCGACGATGATCATCAGCTTGCCCGGCCCGAGCGACACCAGGTCGTAGAAGTCGCCACCCACGCGCGCCGAGTCGGTGGCGGCGCGGTAGTGGACACCCACCTCGATGCCGGGGATGGCCGGAGGCTCCATGAGCAGCGCCTGCTGGAACGTCTCGGCGATGACGTGCTCGCGCTGGTAGGCGATGGCGTTGTGCATGCTGGCGTTCAACTGCGCGGCCAGCGTGGCCAGCAGCATCCGGTCCTCGTCGTCGAACTCGCCCGCCTGCTTGTCGGCGACGACGAGGACGGACGGCTGTGGCGCCGCCTCGCCCTCGAGCGGCGAGAACAGCAGCGAGTCGTCGCTGCCGGGGCTCACCGTGAGACTGTCGGCGCCGGCGAAGTCCTCCCCGGCCGGGGTCATCCCCGGCGCGCAGCGCTCGAGCAGGTCGGCCTCGGCGGCCGCCAGGACGCTCGGCGGCGCGGCCCCGGCCACGGCGAGCGATCGCACCGCGATGTAGTCGCCGCTGCCGGTCACGACCGCCGCCGCGCGCACGTGCAGCAGGTCGACGGTGGCGCGAGTGACCTCGTCGAGCACCTCCTGCAGGTCGGCGCGGTCGAGCCGCTGGTTGAGCTCGACGGCGAACGACTGCAGACGCTGAAGGCGGCGCGCCAGCCTGTCGCGACGCTCTGCGGTGGCGCGCTGCCGGTCGAACAGGCGCGCCTTGTCGATGGCCAGAGCGGCGAACCGGCAGATGCTGCGTGCGAGCTCGATCTCCTCGTCGCTGAGCTCCCTCCCCTCCTCGTCGTCGAAGAGTTCGACCACCGCGATGACGTGTTCGCGTATGCGCAACGGGATGGAGAGCTGGGTGTTGAAGCCGGAGCGTTCCAGGAGCTCCCGCTCGACGTCGTTGAGGCGCGGGTCGTCGCGTGACGTCACGAGGACCGGCCGGCGGCTGCGCACGGCCATCGACGTGGTGGCGAAGTAGTCGAGTGCGTACTCCCTGCCGAGCCACTCCGACTGATCGGGGTCGACCTCGTCGAGGATGACGAGGTTGCGCACGACACCCGCCTCGACATCCACCTCGTAGATCTCGCAGGCGCGCATGTCGAGCCCGCCGACCAGGCGCGTGGCGACGGCGTCGAGCACCTCGTCCATGTCGATGCTCTGGGCGAAGTCGAGGCTGGAGTCGCGGACGAGCTCGAGGTCGCGGCGCCGGGTCTCGAGCTCGAACAGAAGGCGGACGTTGTCCACGGTGACGCCGATGTAGCGGGCGAGGCCTTCGGCCAGCGCGACCTGCTCGCGGTTGAACTCGCCCACGTCCCGCGGCCGGTTGAAGATCAGGACGCCGACCTCTCGCTCGAGCGAGCGCATGGGGATGACGAGCGTGCGCTCGAGCCGCACGTGCGCCGCGAGCGGCGCCAGCGGCGCCGGGTCGGCGTTGGTGAAATCCCTGGAGACGCCGGCGTCGGCGCGCAGCGCCTGGGCCGCCAGCGGCACCTCCGCGTGCGGCGCCGACACCTGCCGCGCATCGATGCCCAGGCCGAACCCTGCCCGCCCCTGCCACTCCCCGCCCTCGAGCAGCAGAAGCACGCCGCTGGTGGCGTCGAGCTGCTCGCCCATGCGTTCCAGCGCGTACTCCAGGAGCTCGTCGAGGTCGTCGACGGACCGCCCGCTGCCGAGGATGTCCGCCCCCGCTTCCGAGAGCTGGGCGCGGAGCATCGCGTACTCGGTGGTCGTCGAGAGGCGCTGGATGAGGTAGGAGAGCATGACCAGCGCAGCGCCGATGAGCACCGAGTAGAACAGGAGGAGCCAGCGGTCGACGTCCAGCGACCCCTCCCACACGAACACGAAGGCCGAGAGCGCGACGGCCACGAGGACGGCGAACGCCACGGCTCGCCAGTTGACCGCCAGGGCGAGAAAGAACAGCGGGATGAAGTACAGCCCGTTGAGCAGGTAGCCCGGAAAGGACATGTCGGCGAGGAACACCGCGGCCATGCCGATGGTGCCGGCGATGCCGCACCGGACGGGGTGAGATCGCAGCCAGGAGATGGCGCGCAGCACCGTCGGATGCCGGCGCCGGATGGCGTCGAACGACGGGTTGGTCTCGGTGACCGGCATGCGACCCCCCCATGGGCCCTCAGTGACGGGACACGCCCGCGCAGCTGTACGTTACTACCTGAGGCTCACTACCGCCATGGTCGCTGTTGGCCGGGCGCCGCGCTGCGCCCTGCCCGGCGAAGTCTCAACCGCGGCGCCGGACCCGCTCGATCACCTTGTCGCTGCGCAACTCGCGCAGCGCGTCGCGCGCGATCCAGCGGCCGCTGCGCGCCGCCGGGTCCTTGCGATCCACGGCGGCGCGCTCCTCGGCGTCGGCCAGGATGGCCTCGGCCGTGGCGATCGCCGCCGCGTGCAGCCGCAGGTCCCGCTTGCCGATGTTCCGCACGGCCCAGTTGATCGCCTTCTTCACGAAGTTGCGGTCGTCGCCGGCCTCGCGGCGGCAGAGCTCCAGGATCTCGAGGAAGGGCTCGTCGGCCGCCTTCTTGTCCTGCACGGCGAGGGCGGCGGCGGTCGCGAACGCCGCCCGCTTGATCCACTCGTCCTCGGCGGCGCTCCACTCGCGCACCTTGTCGTAGGCGAAGGGCGTCTTGTCGAAGAGGTTGGACGTGACCTGATCGCAGACGTCCCAGGAATCGAACTGCGCCGCCCAGGCGTCCATCTGCTCCCCGGTCACGTGCGCCGGATCGTCGACCATGCTCGCTACGAGGCGAGCCTCGTGGTTGCCGGTCGCCCAGAGCGCCAGCGCGAGGTCGTGGTCGCGCCCGAGCTTCTTCGCCATCGGCCTCAGGACGGAGATGGACACACCGAACGCATCGGCGGTGTTGATACCGTACCTCGCCATGCCGGAGCGCGACTCCTCGCTCCCGAGCGCCGTGAGATCGGCAAGGACCGTGGCCGCGCGGACGGCCGCGTCGCGGCCGTCCGCCTGCCGGGCGTCCGCCTCAGCCGCCACGCGCGTCGGCGTAGTCGTGGAAGCGGTCGAGGTGGGCGACGGCCCTGTGATAGGCAGCCTCCACCTCCCGGCCGGTGTCAGGCTCCGACGGCTGCAGGTCGAGCTTGAGGCTGAGCGTGACCTTGGTGCGCCCCGCGCTCACAGCTTCGAAGGCGACGTCGCCCTCGCCCATGACCCCGCAGGCGTTGTCCACCTGGATCCACTCGTCCGGCGTGAAGCCGCGGTCCGAGATGCGGTGCGCGACGAAGCCGGTCCACAGGAAGCCGGCCTGCCGGACCGGCTCGTCGACGATCACCGAATGCCGGACGACGATCATGACCGCCAGGGCAGCAGCGGCAGGCGGGCGAGTGCCTTCTTGGCCGCGAACCCGGCGCTGGCAGCCATGACCAGTCCCATCCCGGCGCCGGCGGCGAGGCCGAAGGCCACCGCGGCCAGCGGGCCGAAGAGCACGCGGCTGTTCTCACCTACGTCGACGTGCCAGCCGAGAGCCACGCCGATGGCGCCGTGGTCGACGCGCACCGTCGGCGCGACCGCCGCGGCGCAAGCGCCCTTCTCGATGTTGACGTCGCCGGCGGCGATCACCCACTGGGCGCCGGACTTGTCCATGCGCACGTCGCCGAGTGTCGGCATGGCGACCGCGGCCGACATCGTCATGGTCGTGTCGCCGCCGGACACCAGCGCCACGGCAGCGCTCTGGTGCACGTCCGCGCCTCCCTTGGCGGTCGTGACGATCGAGAGACTCTGCCCTACGTGCGCGTCGTCTGCGCGTACCATGCCGATCAGTCCGTGCCGGACCTCATCGGCGTCGGTCTGCGGAGCGTTTTCGTGCTCGTCCATGGTGCTCCTCTCCTTGGTCATCGTGAGGAGCTTTCCACGGCTGGGCCATGACCACGCATCCGGTCGTAAGGGCACGCGCAGGGGCCTGCCCGGCGGGACCCTGCGCGGCGGCTAGCCGCGCAGCTCGGCGTCGGCCGCCGCGAGGATCCTCGCGAGCTCGGCGGCCTTGTCCTCTGCAAGAGGCTCGGGGCGGTAGTCGCGCCACAGTTCCTCAGCCCGCTCGCGCGCCACCTCGAGCGGCTCGCGGAAGGCTCCGTCCGGTCCCGTCTGGTGCGTGATCGCCGGGGTGACGGCGCCGCGCATATGCCGCCGCGTGTGCTTGTTGCCGAGGAAGTGACCACCGGGGCCGACCTCGGCGATCGCGTCCAGCGCGATCTCCTCGTCCTCGAAGTCGATGTCCATGACCGAGTACCGCGCCCGGTGATAGATGTCGTCGCCGAGGATCAGATGCTCGGGATAGAAGAGCGTGTAGACGTTGACGAGCCCGATACTGGGCATCAGATCGGACCCCTCCTGCGCGGCCTGCGCCAGATCGAGCCCCTCCTCGACCCCGGCCTGCCAGGTGCCGGGCACGGGCGAGTCGGTACCGCAGGCGGCCGACTCGGCGGGCACGCCCCAGTGGTGCGCGAGCTCCGTGCCCAGGGTCCGCACGCGGCCGTCGAGGGGGAAGCTGACGAAGTTGCCGCTGCGTGGGTCGGCCCAGCTCTGCATCGTGGAGTGCAGGACACGCGCACCGGGGCTGGCCAGCTGCAGCACGACGGTCGCGGCGACCAGCTCGGCCGACCCGAGCGCGAACGCGCCGGCCTTGGTGGCCGGCGCCGTGGTCCCAAGGGTCGGCATCGTCACCCACGTGACCGGCACGCCGGCGGCGGCGAACACGAGCGCCGCCTCGATCGCGTCCTTGTCGACGACCAGGGGTGAGATCGTGCCGATGAGGTCGCTCAGCACCGGCCGGCGGCGAAGCTCCTCGGCGCTGCCGGCGATGACCGTCGCCATCTCGACGGCGTACCGGGCTTCGCGTTCACCGTTGACCATCCCCTGCAGGTGCTTGACGGTGTTGTTCCAGCCGGCGTCGAGCTCGTGGAGCTGCGCGGTCTCGCCGCAGTCGCCGGCGCTGAGCGTCGGCCACCAGAACGAGATGCTGGAGAGAGCGTCCTGGAGGCGGCTGACGTCCGCCAGGTCGGCCTTCGTCGACTGGCGACGCTCCCGCGTCTGGAAGTCGACGATCTCGACGCCGCACCCGTCGGTCGTGCAGTAGGTACGACCGTCACCGACGGCGATGTCGCAGCTCGGGTCGCGGGCGCCGAGGGCGAAGCGCCGCGGCGCCGAAGCCATCGCCTCGAGCACCAGGGCCGGCGGCAACTTGGCGATCTCGGTCGCCCTGTCCACGACGGCCCCGGCCTCCGCCAGCAGGTCGAGCGCCTTGGCGCTCTGGAAGCGCACGCCCACGGTCTCGAGGATGTCCAGCGTGGCCTGCTTCAGGCGGTCGAGCTGCTCCGCCGTGTGGTACTGCTGCTTGAACGCCGGCTCGATCGGTTCGATCGGCGGTCTTTCCATGGATGTCACGCGAGCCTCCCCCGTCGCTGCCCGCCATTCATACCAGAACCGGCAGTTGCGGCCCAGATAGGCAATCCTTGCAGGGATTTCGCCCGAGGTTGGGCGAACTTCGCGCCGGCGCCGAAGCCCGCCCCGGCGACCGCTGCCGGGTCATACGTCGCCGGGGCGGGCGAAGCGGTGGCGCACGATCCGCTGGAACAGGATGAGCGAAAGCCAGGAGAGCGAGACGACCGAGTTGCCCAGCGGAAGAAGGACCAGAGAGCCCAGGAACACCAGCCCGATGACGAGGCCGCGCCAGATGTTGTACTTGATCACGTCGTCGTCGACGTCGTCCCCACAGAGGCGGTGCCCACGCAGCGCGTAGGCGGCCATGCCGGTGTTGGCGAACCCGGCCAGCGCGACCGAGAGCGCGTAGACGACGACGGAGATCGGGGCAGCACCGTGCTCTCCGACGAGCGACGTGGTGAACGGCATGATGACGATGAAGAACAGCGCGAGCAGGTTCAGCCAGACGAGCCCGGCGTCGTAGCGCTCGATGTGAGAGAACAGCCGGTGGTGCGCCACCCAGTAGGCGCCGATCACCGCGAAGCTGATGGCCAGACTCAGGAACTCGGGCCACAGCCGGCCGAGCTCTTTCCACACGTCCACGTCGTCCCCGAACGGGATCTCCAACTGGAGCGCGAGCAGCGTGATGGCGATCGCGTACACGCCGTCGCTGAAGGCGGCGATGCGCGCGACCTCTTTCGACTGGTCGCGCGCCGACTCGTTCGTGCCCGTGGCGTGTGCTGACATCACGCCCTATCTTGCGCCCCGGTGCGCGAATCCCTGCCTGCCGGGTGGGGTTCTGAGCAGCGCTGCCCGGCGGGCCGGATTGTGAAGAACCTGTGTGCATGTCCGTCTGCGCGCTAAGACCTGCGTCCCCCCGTCGTCTGTACGTTCGAGAGGCACGGAATGGCCGTGCCGAGAACGTGTGGAGGCCTCATGAAGAAGCTGCTCATGCTCATCGCCGTCGTGGCGATGGCCCTCGTCGTCGCTCCGGCCGCCTTCGCCGGCAACGGCAACGGGAACGGACAGGGCGGGGGCGCCGGCTCCAAGGCGACCGTCGTGAACTACTCTCTGAGCGGCACCGTCACCGCGGTCGACGCCGAAGCCGGCGCGATCACGGTGACCGTCGTCAAGGCGAACCGGGCGGCGCGCGCCTACAAGGGCAAGACGGTCACGCTGAACGTCACCGCGACGACCCTGCTCAGGGAGCGCACCGCGGACGGCGATCTCGTCGTCGTCGCCCTCGCCGACTTCGCCGCGGGCGACCGCGTGACCTCGACGGGTCGCTTGAACCGCACCGACGCTGCCGCCCCGGTCTTCACGGCCAAGGGCGTGACGATCGCGCTGCCGGTCGGCACCTGCCTCGTCCCCTGAACGCTCGCGCGTAGCGTAGAAGAGGCGGCGGCCAAGCCAGGCCGCCGCCTCTTCTACGTGCTCTCTCCCGCCGCCGCGTGATCGCCTGCCTCGACCTCGTCGAACACGCGCGAGGGCGAGAGGACATGACGACCGGCCCGGCAATCTGCTACCTTTCGTGGCGATGCAGTCGTCCGCACACAGCGCCGCCGGGCGCCCTCTCGTGATCGCCAACCCCGTTGCCCGGCGCGGCCGCACCGGCCGCGCCTTGCCGGAACTGGTCGTGGCGATCCGCGAGGCGATCGGCGAAGCCGACATCGCCGAGACCCGGACTCGCGGCGACGCGCAGCGTCTCGCCGCCGCGGCCGTCCGTGAGCGAAGACCACTCGTCGTCGGTCTCGGCGGCGACGGCACCCTCAGCGAGATCGTCAACGGACTTCTGGAGGGTGTGGCGCCGGACCACGCCGCGGATCCGGCGGCGGGGACCTCCCCAGACCCCGCTCTCCTCCCCGCGCTGGGGATCGTCGGCACCGGCACCGGTGGCGACTACGGGCGCTCGCTGGGCATCCCGCACGAGCTCGACGCGTACCTCGCCGCCTTGCGCGGCGGCCGCGAACGTACCGTGGACATCGGCCGGGCGCGCTTCACAGGCCTCGACGGCCGGCCCGTGGAGCGGTACTGGCTCAACGTCCTCTCGGCCGGTATCGGCGGCCTGGTTGACCGCTACACGGCGGCCGCGCCGGCGTTCGTCGGCGGCCGTGTCGCCTACGCCCAGGCGACTCTCCGCGCGATCCTCGTCTGCCGGCGCACGAAGCTGCTCTGCCGCTACGTGACAGCCGGCGGTGAATCTCGGGAGCGCCTGCTCGACGCGCATGCCGTGGCGATCTGTAACGGCAGGACCTTCGGCGGCGGCATGAACATCGCTCCCATGGCGCAACTCGACGACGGACTGCTCGAAGTGATCGCGTTCCAGACGACGACGCGCTTGCGTCTCGTCGGGAGGTTCAAGACCGTGTACGCCGGGACGCACCTGCTCGAGCCCGGCGTGGATCACTTCACCTGCCGGGAGCTGGAACTGCGGCCGGCCGGCCCGCCGACGGGAAGCCGGCCACGCGCCGGGCTCTTCCCTCTGGACGTCGACGGCGATGCGCTCGGCGACGTGCCGGTCGCGGCCGGCATCGTGCGCGCGGCGCTGCGCGTGCGCGCGCCCGTCACTCCCGGCTGATCGTCCCTCCGATCGAGCCGCCGCCGGTCTGCCCTTCTCCGCCGGAGCCGCCGGTCTCGCCACCCCGCTCGGTATCGCCGCCCGAAGAACCGCCGCCTGCTCCCGAGCCCGAACCGGAGCCCGTTCCGGAACCCGTTCCGGAACCCGTTCCGGAACCCGAGCCATCGCTGCCGTGAACGGCGCCGCTCGAAGCACCGCTGCCCTCGGTCCCTCCCGACCGGCCCGCGCCGTCGCCGCTGGAGGCGCCCTCGCCGGACCCATGCGTGCCCGCTCCAGACATGCCGGACGCCGACGCGCCTCCCTCGTCGCGGCCGTTGTCCGACCGCCCTGCACGGTCGTTCTGGCGGGCGTGCGCCGGCAGGCGCGCCGGGTCACGGGGAGAACGGGCGGAGTCGTGACCGCCGGCTTGAGGCCCCCGCGTGGCGGGATCGCCTTCGCGAACCTGTGCGGTCGCCGCCGGGCCGGCCATCCCGGTCGTGGTCTCCGCGCGCTGCGTAGCCACCCCGGTGATGCCGACCGCCGCGGTCGCGACCACGGCCAGGGTCGCGATCTTGACGCCGGTCGCGGACCCCAGGGCGGCGAGCAGGCCGACTCCGCCGGCGGCTCCCGCCGCGGCGCCGGTCGCGCTCCCGGCTGCGGAAGCGGCCGCCGA
>CAIYOD010000047.1 GCA_903927755.1 uncultured Thermoleophilia bacterium
AGCGTGGGTACGCCGGGCGCGGCGCTGAGGATGTCGGCCGGCTGGTCCACGCCCGCAGTATAGTGCACGGCCACGGGCGTGCGGCAGAGTGTCAAGTCTCACCACCCGTGTTACGCATTGGCTCCAGGACCTGTGTTACGCATTCCTCCTTTGAGAACCGGGACGCGTTGCTGCGCAGCGGTCGTCCTGCCGGCGTCGAGAAGGCGCCGTGCTCCTTGAAACGGTCGTGCCGCGCCGCATGGCTGCGGAGCAGCACGCCGTGCTGTGAGATCTCCACCCTGTCTGCGACGAGCCGCACCTCGACCTGCTCGCCGCGGTGCGCGTTGCCCACCCGGTAGCCGGTGCCGGCGAAGCTCACCTCGCCGCCCGAGGCGACCTTGCGCAACACGGGGCGACCGTCGGTCTCAGGGCGCGGCGGGTGGGCGGGGGCAGGTGCCGCCACCCTTGCGTGGTCGCGCCGCGCGTGGCTGCAGACGAGCACGCCGCGGTGGCTGAACTCGAGGAGGTCGCCCGAGCAGACGAGCTCGACCGTCTGCCCCGCGAAGTGGGCGCCGACCTGGTAGCGGTGGCCCGCGAAGTCGATGCGTCCCTCACGGCTCACGCGGCGAGTGTGCGTGCGTGGGGCGGGCGGCGGCTCGTCGGTGAGGCTGCACGCGGGCTGTGGCGAGCCCGCCGTGAAGCGCTCCGCCGGCGAGGCCATGCCGATGCCCTGGTGGGGCCGCTCGCTGTTGTAGTGTTCGATCCAGGCGTCGAGCACCGCCTGCGCCTCCTCGATCGAGGCGAAGACGCGGCCGGTGAGCAGCTCGGCGCGCACCGTCTTGTGGAAGCGCTCGACCTTGCCGGTGGTCGTCGGGCTCCTGGGGGCGGTGAGCAGGTGCCTGACGCCGTTCTCGTGGCAGAGGCGGTCGAAGAGCACCAGGCCTTTGCCGCGTCCGAAGCGCGCCGTGAAGACCTTGCCGTTGTCGGTGAGCACCTGCTCCGGCACCCCGTGGCGGCGCATCGCGGCGAGGAAGGCCTCGCAGACGGGCCTCGCCGTGGCCCTGGGCGTGAGGTGCGCGCAGACGCAGAAGCGCGAGTGGTCGTCGATCCCGGTGACGACCTTGAGCTCGCCGCCGCCAGTGAGCCGCACGCCGCCCATCACGTCCATCTGCCAGAGCTCCATGGACCTGAGGCGCTCCCACCTCCGGTAGTCCTCGCGCTTCCTCCGGCGCTTCTGCGGCTCGATCAGGCGGTGGCGCAGGAGGCAGCGGTGGACCGACGAGCGGCCGGGGAGCGGCGAGAGCTCCTCACGCGCGAGGTAGTGGAGCAGCGTCCGCGGTCCCCAGCCCGGGTGCTCGGTGCGCAGGGCAACGATCCGCGCCTCGACCTCGGGAGCCATGCGGTGTGGGCAGGTCGCGGGGCGGTGGGAGCCGTCGGTAAGTGCGGCGATGCCGCCCTGCGCGTACCAGCGCAGCCAGCGGTGGACCGTCTGGCGCGTGACCCCGTACCTGCCCGCCACCTCGGTGACGGGGAGGCCCTCCATGACCTCAAGGACTGCCGCGTGACGCTGCTCCACGACTCCCAGCTCGATGAGCACGATGCCTGCCCTCCTCGACTCGCCGACCCAGATGGTCGTCTATTCGAGGTAGGGTTGGCGCCGGCTTCAGAGCTCAGAGGTGTAACGCATCTACCGGAGCCAGTGTCGCCCGTCTACCGGAGCCGCGTCTCAGGCCTGTAGCGCATCTGCCGGAGCCAATGTGGAAA
>CAIYOD010000048.1 GCA_903927755.1 uncultured Thermoleophilia bacterium
CCCGCGGTCGTCTTCTTCCCGCGCCCCGAGAGGTCGCCCTCGTGGACGGTGAAGTAGGCCGTGCCCGAGGTGCCCACGGCGTCTGCGGCCTGGCGGATGACGTTGCGGCGGCAGGCCTTGTCGGCGATCACGTTCAGCACGTTGCTCACCGTCGCGGTCGCGGCCTTCCCGCACTTGACGGCCTTGGCGGCTCGCTGGTTCTCGCCGGCCGGCCGGTTCGCCGGGTCGAAGATCACGTTCTCGACCCCCTTCTTTGCGAGGGCCGCGGTTGCCTCGTTGAACGGCCCGCCGCCGATGTCGGCGTTGCGGGTGCCCCGCTTGAACGAGGCGACGCGCACGACGCGAGGGCCGCCCCGGTGCCGGGTAGCGGTGCGCGCCGAGACCGCGCAGCGCGCAGGCACACGCCACAGGTCGCTCACGTTGGGCCTCCGTCGTGCCCGTAGGCACCCTTCGGGGGGACGAACTCTTCGCCGGGTGACTGAACGGCCACCCCGCGTTGCATGAAGGTGGTGAAGCTGGCGAGCACGGCCGGGTCGGACCACTCACGCAGCAGGTTCTCGGCCTCGATGTCGCTGTCGAGGTCGGCGAACCTGGACGCGGCCTCGCCGGCGAGCGCGCGCGGAAAGACCGCGATGCCGGACCAGTCGGCGACGTCTCCGGCCCTCTGGATGGCCACGCCCAAGCCGCCCCCCTCGAGGTCGACGAGGTAGGCGCACAGCGCCTCGGTCACGCACTTGCTGCGTAGCACGCGCATCTACGTCGGCCCGCCCGTGTGGTGGAAGGCCCCAGGCGGCATCCACCACTTCTGTCCGGGAGCCGTCAGCATGTACTCCACGGGGAAGTGCGTTTGCAGCGCCAGCGCAACGAGGTAGCCGTACTTCGGGTCGATGGTGGACTTGCCCGCGTCGGCCTTGGTGGCAACGTCGACATCCCTGTCGACGGTGCGGTTCAGGATCTTCTCGTACTGGGAGAAGTAGTCGAAGATCTGCGGGGCGATCTGGCGGATCGTGTACCACTGGTCGGGCTTGCCGTAGATGCAGGTCATGCAGCTCAGCCGCGACCACCCGAGGTAGTAGGCCGGGTGGGGGTTGACCCCGTAGCGTTGCATGATCTCCCAGACGCGCTCCTCGCTCCAGTCCAGCACCGGCCGCCAGTGGTCCACCCTCCTGTTCTGGGTGGTCGACTTGTCGGCCGTGACCGCGGCGTAGACGGCCCTGGCGTTCGACTCCTCGCGCCGCTCGCCGGTCAGCATGAGCGACTTCCGACCCTTGAACCGCGGGTCGTTCGAGAACACCTTCGCCGCCACGTCCATCTTGACGTAGGAGCTGCAGTACCTGCCCTCGGGGGTCTTCGACAACTGCGGCCAGTACAACCTGCTGTTCAGGCGGCCATCACCGCCAGCCGTGACGGTGCTCCCATCGCCACGGGTGATCGTCGTGGGAGCCGTCGGGCGCTTATCGCGCAGCACCTCGCCCATGAGCCCTCCCTCCTTCCAGTGCAACAGGAGGGGGATGTTCATCGCGTAGGAGAAGGCCTTGCAATACGACTCGGTGATAGGCCAGTCCCAGATGTTCTGAGTCCCCGGCTTGCCATCGACGCAGTAGTGCCACAACTCGATGCGCTCCGGGGCTATCCCCAGGTCGAGAAGATGAAGCACGCAGGCCATCGAATCCTTGCCGCCGGAGAAGGCGACAATGATGTAGTCGTACTCGTCGAGTGGGAGAAGTGTCGCCGTGTCGGGCAACACCTCGCGGACCGGCTTAGGCTTCGCCGCCTTCTTGCTCATTCCACGTCTCCTTCGTCGTCGCCGCCATCTCCCCACTCCGTCAGCATGGACCTGATGTCGTCGACGTTCTCGAGGTCGCGCAGGCGGCGCTTCGCGTAGTACCCCATCTCATACGGGAACGAGGCCGACGCGCTCCACCCGGAGTCGGGCTGGAAGAACAGGATGCGCCAGCGGTCTCCTGGAGTCGCGGGCGGGACGCCCTCTACCATCACGTTTCCCAGATTCTTCATTCTCCACCTCCGCCGGCCTGAACCGGAGCGAATCTCCTCCATCTTCCCGTGGGGATGATGAGCGGTTCTCCGTCTGAACCCCACCCCACCTGGATGCCACGCCCTCTGTACCAAGGTCTGCCGAGTAGGAACAACCCGGAGAAGGCGTTAGGCTCCGGCGTGAAGTACGCCGAGACTCCGTCTTCCCAATCTCCGGTCGCGTAGTTCTTTGAGCGATCTCCGGGAGGCAGGCGGCCAAGTCGGTAGAAGATGCGCTCCCCGCCTATCGCCTCGGCCCAATAACCACTGTACTCGCGGCGCGCGTCCCACGAGTTCAGTTTGTCCCTGTCTGCGAAGGTGGCCCAGTAGCCGTCGATCCCGTACCTGGGCATGGAGAACGACCATACGGTGATCACTCGCCACCTC
>CAIYOD010000049.1 GCA_903927755.1 uncultured Thermoleophilia bacterium
AGGGCCGCGTGCCCGCCGGCATGGCCGTCGAGCGCACGCTGCAGACCAACGGCGTCCTGCTCGACGACGAGTGGTGCGCGTTCCTGGCCGAGAACGACTACCTCGTCGGCCTGAGCATCGACGGGCCGCGCGAGCTGCACGACGCGTACCGGCACGATCTCGGCGGGCGGCCGGTCTTCGACCGCGTCGTCGCGGCCGCCCGCCGCCTCCAGAAGCACGGCGCCGAGTTCAACGTGCTCTGCACGATCAACTCGGCCAACGCCGGTCATCCGCTCGAGGTGTACCGCTTCTTCCGCGACGAACTCGGCGCCCGCTACGTGCAGTTGATCCCCATTGTCGAGGTCGAGCAGCCGCCGGCCGACGGCCGGCCCGGCACCGTCACGGAGCGCAGCGTGCAGCCCGATGACTACGGCCGCTTCCTCAGCGCCATCTTCGACGAGTGGCTGCGCCGCGACGTCGGCGAGATGTTCGTGCAGACCTTCGACGGCGTGCTCGCGTCCTACCTGCGCGGGACCTCGAGCCTGTGCATCTTCCAGCCCACCTGCGGCGAGGGGGTCGCACTCGAGCACAACGGAGACGTGTACTCGTGCGACCACTTCGTCGATCCGCGCTACCTTCTCGGCAACATCATGGAGACGCCGGTCGGCGACCTCGTGCGCTCCGAGCAGCAGCGGGCCTTCGGACAGGCCAAGCAGGAGGGGCTGCCCGCCCACTGCCGCTCGTGCGAGTACCTCTTCGCCTGCAACGGCGAGTGCCCCAAGAACCGTCTGCTCCTCACGCCCGACGGTGAGCCCGGCCTCAACTGGCTCTGCGTCGGGCTCAAGATGTTCTTCGCGCACACGAAGCGGCCGATGCGGCTCATGGCCGACATCCTCGCGCGCGGCGGCGAGGCGCGCGAGGTCATGGCTCTCCTCGCCGACGAGGCCCGCACGACGGGGCGCAACGACCCCTGCCCCTGCGGCAGCGGCAAGAAGTTCAAACGGTGTTGCGGGTCTGTGGCCGGCTGATGAGTTCCGGTACAGTGGCCTCGGACCCTCCGCGCGACCGCGCCCGGCCATCGACCTGAGAGGTGAGTCATGCCCAATGGCAAGCCGAACATCCTGGTGCTTTGGGGAGACGACATCGGTTTCTGGAACCTCAGCTGCAACAACCGCGGCATGATGGGCTACCAGACGCCGAACATCGACCGCCTGGCGCATGAAGGCATCGGCTTCACCGACTTCTACGGCCAGCAGAGCTGCACCGCCGGCCGCGCCGCGTTCATCACCGGGCAGAACCCGCTGCGCACTGGGCTCACCAAGGTCGGCCTGCCCGGCTCCGACTTCGGCCTCCGGCCCGAGGACCCCACCATCGCCGAGCTCCTCAAGCCCCTCGGCTACGCCACCGCCCAGTTCGGCAAGAACCACATCGGCGACCTCGACGAGCATCTGCCCACCAACCACGGCTTCGACGAGTTCTTCGGCAACCTCTACCACCTGAACGCCGAGGAGGAGCCCGAGCACGAGGACTACCCGAAGGACCCGGCCTTCAAGGATCGCTTCGGACCCCGCGGCGTGATCCACAGCTGGGCGCAGCCCGACGGCACGCAGAAGATCGAGGACACCGGGCCGCTCACGCGCAAGCGCATGGAGACCATCGACGACGAGGTCACCGCGCGCACGCTCGAGTACCTGGACGAGGTGACGGCTGAGGACAAGCCGTTCTTCCTCTGGTGGAACGCGACGCGCATGCACTTCCGCACCCACGTGAAAGAGGAGAACCGCGGCGTCAGCGGCCAGGGTGTCTACAACGACGGCATGGTCGAGCACGACCGCCACGTCGGCATGATCCTCGACAAGCTCGACGAGCTCGGCATCGCCGAGGACACCATCGTCATGTACTCCACCGACAACGGTCCGCACTACAACTCGTGGCCGGACGCAGCGATCACCCCGTTCCGCTCCGAGAAGAACAGCAACTGGGAGGGCGCCTACCGGGTGCCGGCTCTGCTTCGCTGGCCGGCCAGGTGGCAGGCCGGGATGACGCTCAACGGGATCGTCGCTCACCAGGACATGCTGACCACCTTCCTGGCCGCCGCCGGGGAGCCGGCCATCGCGGAGAAATGCCGGGCCGGCTACGACGCCGGCGGCAAGACCTTCAAGGTCGTCCTCGACGGCAAGGACATGAACGCCTACTTGGCGGGTGAGGCCGACGAGAGCCCGCGCGACCGCTTCTTCTACGTCAACGACGATGCCGAGCTCGTCGCCCTCCGGGTCGGCGACTGGAAGTTCATCTTCAAGGAGCAGCGCGCCCGACAGCTCGCCATCTGGCTGGACCCGTTCGTCGAGCTGCGCGCGCCCAAGATCGTCAACCTGCGCCGCGACCCCTTCGAGCGTGCGCTCGAGGACTCCAACACCTACTACGACTGGATGATGGACCGCATCTACATGGTCGTCCCCGCCCAGGCGGCTGTGGCTGAGGCCGTCGCCGAGCTCAGGGAGTTCCCGCCGCGCCAGAAGCCCGCGTCGTTCAATCTCGACCGCGTGCTCGAGAAGCTTCAAGAGGCCGGGGGAAGCCAGAGCTGAGGACGGCGGACATTCCGGGATCCAGTCCGGCGATGCGTCCCAAGGCAGGCGTCGAGCGGCGCGCGGCCACACCGCTGGCCGGCGCCGCGGCCGGCATCCTGTTCGCCGCGCTCTTCACCGTGAGCGTCGCGATCATCGTCACGAGCATGCACGAGCTGCCGACGGACACCGGCGCGTGGCTCGAAACGGACGCCGGCAGGTTCAAGTTCGCGGTGGGGTTGATGCCCTTCGCCGGCCTGTTCTTCCTGTGGTTCATCGCGGTGGCGCGAGAGCGTCTCGGCAAGCATGAGGATCAGTTCTTCGCCACCGTGTTCCTCGGGAGTGGCCTGCTGTTCCTCGCCATGATCTTCGGGGCGGCCGCCTCCGCGGGGGCCATCGCCGCCACCTACACGAGCGATCCCTCGGGCTTCACGTCCAGCACCACATATGTCTACGCGCGCCAGATGGTGGGGCAGATCTTCACCGTCTACGCCCTGCGCATGGCGGCGGTCTTCCTCATCTCCCAGGCCACGCTGTGGCTGCGCACCGGCGTCATGCCGAAGTGGCTGGCGTATCCCACCTACGTCGTGGCGGTGGTCCTGCTGTTCGCCACCACCCAGGCGATCTGGATCGTGCTGGTGTTCCCCGCGTGGGTGTTCCTGATCAGCGTGTACATCCTGGTGACGCACCTGAGGTCCGGAGCAGAGGTCTGACCCGCTCGAGGCACAAGGGGAGACCGTCGCGCGCGCTCCCCGGCGCCCTCAGGCTTCGGCGTCCGGGCGGCGGCCGGGAAGCCGGCTGCGCACCGCGCGCGAGCCGAGCGCCGTGCCCTCGCCGACGGCCATGCCGACCAGCGACCCCACGATGACGTCTCCGGGGTAGTGCACGCCGGAGTGGACGCGCGAGTAGGCCACGACGGTGGCGAGGCCCCGAAGCGGCACGCCGAGCACCGGAAGGGCCTCGGCGACCCCGGCGGCGAACGCGAAGCCTGAGGCCGAGTGGCCGGAGGGGAACGAGGTCGACGTCGGCATCCTCACGTGCCGCGCCTCCTCGAACCGGACGACGCCGCGTTCCGGCCGGGGGCGGTGGCCGGCGAACTTCATCGGCACGTTGACCACGAATGAATTGAGGCCGACGGCGGCCATGCCGGTGACGGCGGCGCGGCGTCCCTTCTTGCCGCCGACGGCGAACAGCAGCGCCGCGATCCCCATGTAGAGCTTGGCGTGGTTGGCGGAGTTCGAGAGTCGCCGCAGCGGCACGTCGATGAGCGGCGTCGGCGTGGCCTCGATTGCCTGGTAGACGGCGGTGTCGAGCACCACGAGCTCGTGGAACACTTCGCGCGCGATGCTCCCGATGTCCCGCTTGTCCGTCGTCTCGGCCACGGGCAGATGCTACCATTCGTGGCCACACGGCGGGCGAGGGGGCAGCGTGGCGACAGAGACTGAGCAGACCGAGACGGGGCCGAGCAGGAAGAGCCGGGTGGCCGCGGCCGTGCCGGGCATCGGCATGCTGCGCACGTACAAGCCGGCGTGGCTGCGCTTCGACCTCGTCGCCGGCATCGTCCTCGCAGCGATCCTCGTGCCGCAGGGTCTGGCGTACGCGGAGCTGGCCGGGCTCCCTCCCGTCACCGGCCTCTACACCACCATCGCCTGCCTCGTCGTGTACGCGCTGCTCGGGCCGAGCCGTGTGCTGGTCCTCGGCCCGGACTCGTCGGTCTCGCCGCTCATCTTCGCCGCCATCGTGCCGCTCGTCGTCGCGAACGACACCGCCAGCGCGATCGCCATGGCCGGCATGCTGGCGCTCATGGTGGGCCTCATCGAGATCGGCCTCGGCCTGGGCAAGCTCGGATTCATCGCCGACCTGCTCTCCCAGGAGGTCCAGGTCGGCTACATGAACGGGCTGGCGATCACGATCATCGTCGGCCAGCTCCCAAAGTTCTTCGGCTTCTCCACAGACGCCGACAGCTTCATCGACAAGGTCGGCGCCTTCTTCTCGAACCTCGACCAGACCGACACGACGACGCTACTGGTGGGCCTCGGCACGCTGGCGCTGCTGCTCGGACTGCCGCACGTCTCGAAGAAGATCCCGGCCGTGCTCGTCGCCGTGGTGGCGGCCACGGTGGTCGCGGCCGCCTTCGGCCTGGCTGCCGAGGGCGTGAAGACGGTCGGCACGCTGCCGTCCGGGCTGCCGACGCCCTCGTTCCCCTGGACTAGCGCGAGCGACCTCGCGGCGCTCGCCGCCGCCGCCGTCGGCATCGTGCTGGTCTCGCTGACCGACACCATCGCGACGTCCTCCAGCTTCGCCGCGCGGCGCGGCGACGAGGTCGACGCGAACCGCGAGATGATCGCCGTCGGCGCCTCGAACGCGGCCGCGGGCCTGTTCCAGGGCTTCGCGATCTCCGTCAGCAGCTCACGGACGGCCGTCGCGGAGCAGGCCGGCTCCAAGACGCAGGTGACCGGGCTCGTCGGGGCCGGACTCGTCGTGATCATGCTCGTCTTCGTCCCGGGACTGCTCAAGGACCTCCCGCAGACGGCGCTGGCCGCCGTCGTCATCATGGCGGCCATCTCGCTGGCGAATATCGCCGTCCTGCGCCGCTTCGCGCACGTTCGCAAATCGGCGCTGTTCCTCTCCCTGGTCGCGACCGCCGGCGTGGTCTTCTTCGGCGTGCTGCAAGGCATCCTCATCGCCGCGATCCTCTCGATCCTCCTGTTCTTTCGCCGGAGCTGGTGGCCGCCGGGCGCCGTGCTCGGGTACGTCCCCGAGAAGAAGGGCTACCACGACGTCGAACGGTACCCCCTCGCCGAGCAAGAGGAAGGCATCGTGATCTTCCGCTGGGAAGCGCCGCTGTTCTTCGCCAACGCCGGCATCTTCCGCCAGCGCGTCCGCAGCCTGGTGGTGGAACGCCAGCCGCTCTGGATCGTGCTCCAGTGCGAAGCCATCACCGACATCGACGTGACCGCCGCCGAGATGCTGAAGCAGCTCGACACGGAGCTGAACGCGAAGGGCATCCACTTCGCGTTCGTCGAGCTCCGCGAGCGGCTGCAGGACAGGCTCAGACTCTACGGACTGTGGGCGACGCTGGACCGGGAGCACGTCTTCGAGAAGATGAAGCCTGCGATCCGGGCGCTCACCGAACACGGGCCCTACGGACAGGACGGACCCTACGGGCCTGCCGGCCTGCGGCACCTGGAACCGCCGGACGAGCCGCAGGACTGACGGCCCAGGGGCAGGCGGCCTCAGGCGTCGATGCGCACCGGACGCCCGAGCACGACGTGCCACAGTCCCAGCAAGCCCTTGACGCTCGTGGCCCGCGCGGCCGGCGAGTAGCCGATCGCCTTCAGCGGCAGACGCAGTCGGAGCACGCTCGGCCGTGACGTGAAGACGAGTGGCGGGTCCATCTCGAGAGACTCCCCGTCGAGTCCGACGGCGATGGGCGACCCCGACGTCACCTCGAAGACCGGCGTCTCCCACGAGAGATAGCCCTCGTAAAGGGCGGGTGTCGCCGTCGTCAGCGCCGCGATGGCGCGGGTCGCGGCGACGGCGTCGGGCACGACGAGGGAGAAGACGCCGAGCCGGCCGGTGTCCATGCGAGGACGCGAGGTGATGCCTCCCGTCGTGGTGCCGTAGGGTCCGTTGGACACCTGGATCACGTGTGCACCTTCGTGTTCCACCCCATCGGGTGTGGTGAAGCGCAGGTCGAAGGGCTCCGCCTCGGGACCGAGCATCTCCGGCAGCGCGGCAAACGTCGTCTCCCGCTTCGCGTCCCGGTACTCCGGCGACTGGACGATGGTGGCGTAGAGGCCGAGCGAGACGTTGTTGACGAAGATCCGCCCGTTCACATCGGCGAGGTCGATGGCACGCTCGCGCGCCTCGCCGTAGGCGTCGAGCGCGCCGACCACGTCGTCGCGGTCGAGGCCGACATCGAGGGCGAAGTGATTGCGCGTACCGGCCGGGATGACCACCATCGGCACACCACGCTCGGCGGCGATACTGGCGACGAGCGCCTGCGAGCCGTCGCCGCCGGCCATGCCGACCACGTCCGCACCGCGGTCGATGGCGTCGCGCGCGAGCTGCAGCAGGTCGTCCCCGCGCTGCAGGACGACCGGCTCGATCCCTCGCACGCGGCACTCGTCCGCGAGGTGGAACTTCTCAGCCTTCCCGCCGCCGGACCTCAGGTTCATGATCAGCACTCCGCGGCGTGCCGCCGGCACCGGCCTACCTGGAGTCTCGCTCTGCTTGAGAGAGCGCACGTCGCGCTTCAGCGCGTAGCGCGCGAGGAAGAGAGCGACGATCAGCAGAACCAGGCGCACGACCAATGAGAGCACGAATCCTTCGCCGCCGACGATCTGGATGACCACGACGCCGACGGCCGCCGCGGCGGCGACGACGACCCAGACCACTCGCGCGGCGCCCTTCCTGGTGAGCGCCTCCCACACGGCGAAGAACGCGACGAAGAGCAGGATGAGTTGCACCAGCACCTGGAGTGGGCGGTCGACGATGGTGAGTATCGTGCTGGCGATCACGACCACGAACAGGATGATGGCGGCCAGCGCCGCGAGCCTGCGCCGGCCGCTCGGCCTCGGCTGCGTCCCGTCGTCGGTCATCTCGTCCCCCTTAGCCCGCCTGAGGCCGTACCTTCCCAATCTGCCCCAGGCGATATCGTGTCACGGGCGAGGTCCCACTGCCAGACAGCGAGCGCATGAACGAGTGGGCGCTTGGCGATCGCGAGTTCTGCACGCTTGCCGGTGGCGACGCCGGACTCAGTCAACGGGCCCTCCGTCATCCCAGCCGGCGATCGCGCCGGCGATCGGCGTCGTCGCCCGCCGCTGCACCTTCACGACGTCGGTGTCACTCTCGGGCGCGTTCATCTCGTCCTCCAGGGTGAGGTGATATGCGCTTCGTCCGGCACCCGGTCAGCTCGGCGAGTCGCCGGTGCGAGGCTGCTCGGGGTCGCCGGCTGCAAGGTGGCGTCGCTGGCGCGGCATCGTCGTCGCCACGGCCTCCGCGGCCTTCGGGTGCGCGCCGGCGTGAGCCTCGTACCAGCGGTGATACACGCCCACCAGAGGCGCCGAGGTGAGGCCGTGGAGCAGGACGCTGAGCGCGACGGTGACGATGACTGTGGTGAGCAGCGTCTCTCCCTGCGGCACGCCCCGCTCGATGACGAGCAGGCCGAACACGACCGAGGCGAGGCCGCGCGGCCCGAACCAGCCGATGAAGGCCACGGTGGGCGCCCGGACTCCCTTGCCCAGCAGGGCGATCGCGACCGGGACCATGCGCACGAGCGTGAGGCTGAGCGCCGCGTACAGCACGACCTGCCAGGTGAGGTGCGGGATGGCCCAGGCGATACCGGCGGCACCGAAGCCGATCCAGGTCACCGCCGCCAGCACTCCTCCCGCTTCCTCTGTGAAAAGCGTCGACTCCGAACCCTGCTCCCCGGCGAAGCGGCCGAACGCCATGCCGCCCACGAAGGCGGCGATGAAGACGCTGCCGCCGAGCCCCAGTGCGATGGCGAAGGCCAGGAGCGCGGCGGCCAGCGGGAGGATCTGCCGCCACTCGCTCCCGGTCCAGCCGCGCCGGCCGGCGACCCGCAGGAGCAGGCCGCCCAGCACTCCGGCGATCACGCCGGCCAGGAGCCCCCATCCGATCTGCTCCGCCGCGTTGCTGACGACGGCCCAGGTGATCCCCGTCGTGAGCTCTGCGTTGGCGAGGTCGAGCGCGACGAGAAAGAAGGGCACGGCGAGGCCGTCGTTGAGACCGCTCTCCACGTCCAGCGCCTGCCGCACTCGCGCCGGCACGGACGTGTCGGTGACGACTCGCTGGCCGAGCGCCGCGTCGGTCGAGCAGAGCATGGTGGACAGCAGGAACACCGAGGCGAGCGCCATGCCGGGGAAGGCAAGGACGCCCACGCCGAACCCGGCGAGCATCGTGAGCGGCAGCCCGATGAGCAGCAGGCGACTCGGCCAGCCGAGCTCGTGACGCAAGGCGCCCAGGTCGAGGCGCGCCGCGTCGCTGAAGAGCAGCAGGACGAGCGTCACCTCGGTGAACCGCTCGGCCACGGCGCTCTCGAGCGTGACGTCGATCAGCCCCAGGACGTACGCTCCGGCGACGAAGCCGGCGGCCGTGAAGACCAGGGCTGAGGTGATCCCGCGCCGGTCGAGCGGCCGGGAGAACGCGCTCCAAAGAAGGACGATGACGGTCATGAGCGCTACGGTCACCATCCCGCTCGCTCCCCCTCGCGCATGCGCCCGTCCGCCATGCCGTCGAGGCGGTCCAGGTGCAGCTGCAGTGGCGCCCGACGGCTCTCCGGCGCCAAGGCGCTCAGATCCGTCAGCACTCGCTCGAGGCGCCGCCGCACCTGCGCGTGCCCGGCGCCCATCTCGATGAGCTCGTCGAAGGACAGCGAGACGTAGTCGTCCCAGCGGGGAAGCGGCAGGACTACGCGCGCCCGGCCGCCCGGCCCGGTGACGGTCCCCACGTCGAGGTCGCGCCCGACGAGCGTGCGCAGCAGGCTCTCGATGCTGTCGAGGACCTGAGTGGCCGTGGTCGGGTCGTTGACGGCCGGCGACAGCGCACGCAGCGCGATGTCGACGAGCACGCGGAACGCCAGCGCGGGATCCTGTTCGAAGGTCCGCTCCACACCGGTCCGGATGGCCTTCACGACCGCGGCGTCCAGCGACGAGTCAGCCGCCCCGTGGACGACGGCTACCGGAGCGTGCTCATGCACCATCTGCCCGATGGGGACGACGATCTCGATGGCCGCGTCCGCGTCCCGAGCGGCGGCGATGATCCTCGGCACGTCGATCGCCTGGATGACGCCGGGCGCTCCGGTCCAGGCGACCTCACGCTTGCCCTCCGGCATGGCGCCCCGTCCCTCATCCTCGTCCACGTCGCCCAGCGGTCTATCCGGATACACGCCGTCGAGAACCTGTCGCCCGTGCTGCGTGACCTGAGCCAGGGTCGATGCGAGCTGGACCGAGCTGAAGGCGCGCATCTGCAGGCTGCGGAACATGGCGATGGCCGCGAGCAGGAGGGCGACGATGACGATGACGATCAGCCCGGTGACCTCCTCGGCGCCGCCCGTGCTGAATGCAGCCACGAACGAGAAGACCAGGACACCGGTGTAGAACCCGAAGGCGTGCCACACGATCGGCGAGGTGTAGAAGAGGTTGAGCCGCGGCGTGAACGTCGTCGAGCCGAACTGCACGACCAGGAACAGCAGCGAGAAGATGACGCCGATGAAGGTGAGGAGGCCGGCCCCGACGGCGAGCAGCATCTGGACGGTCTCGACGCGCGGCACCGTGAAACCCACGGGGATCTGCGGTACGAGCAGGCCGAGGACCACGCCGATGGCGACGTAGAAGAGCTGGGTGATGCCGACGCGCAGGCGCCGGCGCCGGCGCAGCCCTCGTCCAAGCTTGCGTATGGCTCCCGTCCCCGCATACGCGGTCTCGCCGTCCACCGCCTCCAAGCCGTCCTCCTCGTTACTGCGTGCGGTCCAGTGCAGGGGCTGGTCAGCTCGCGCCGGGACCGGCCCCTGAGCCCTGGCCGGTCGAAGCGGTCCTGAGGCGCGCGATCGCGGGCAGAAGGTCCGTCGCAATGGCGCGCTTGAGCACGAAGGCGTCGGCTCCGGCTTCGATCGCGGCCCGCCTCACGCTCTCCTCGTCGTGCACGCTGAGGACCACCACCTTCATTCCAAGGCACCGCTGGCGGACGGCGCGCAGCCAGTCCAGATCGCCGTGCCGGGCCAGGGACAGATCCACCACGGCCACGTCCGGCTGCACCCTTCGCGCGCCCTCGAGCAGGGACGCCTCGTCGGCGACCATGATCACCGTCCCGAAGGCGGTCTCGAGAAGCCCGCGCACGCCTTCCGTGAGACTGTGATGGCTGTCCGCGAGCAGGACGCAACTCGAGTGCTCGTGGGGCATTGAGACCATCCTCCTCGCGCCTGTCGACTGCCGGGTCGGATCGAGCCTAGTCGCTGGCGAGATGGCTGTGACCTCGGGAAAGTACGGGGGCACGGCGGAGAAACTACGAGGTCAGAACTCGACGAGACCGTTCCTGATAGCGAAGTGGATCAGCTCGGCGTTGGTCCGAAGGCCCAGCGTCTCCATCATCTGGTACTTGTGGAACTCGACGGTCCGGGTGGAGATCGAGAGACTCACGGCGATCTCCTTGGCCGACCGGCCCTCGGCCAGGAGTTGCAGCACCTCGCGTTGCCGCAGCGTCAGGGAGGCGGCCGGGTCGCTGTCCTGCGACGGGCCCTTCTTCATGGCCTCCAGGACCTCGCCGGCGAGCTGCGGGGTGAGGTAGGTCTTGCCTTCGAGCGCCGCATGGAGAGCGGTGACGAGCTCGACCGAGGCCGAGTGCTTGAGCACGAAGCCCGAGGCACCGGCCTCGAGCGCGCGCCGGGCAAAGGTCGCGTCCTTGTGCATCGTGAGGAAGACGACAGGCACGCGGTTGCCTTCTTCCCTCAAGCGGATCAGGGCGTCGATGCCGTTGAGGTGGGGCATGGTGATGTCGGCTACGATCACGTCCGGTCGCAGCCTCCCGACGGCCTCGATGAGCTGACGCCCGTCCTCGACCACACCCACGAGGTCGAACTCGGGGCTGAGAAGGCTCGTCAGCGCCTCGGCGACCATGAGGTGGTCGTCGGCCAGGAGGACGCGCGGGCGGTGCGTGGACGTCATCAGGTCTCTTCTCCCCCTATGGGCACCCAGGCGATGACCTTCGTGCCCTGACCGGGGGCGCTCTCGATGTCCAGTGTGCCGTGCACCAGGCGGACTCGTTCGCTCATGCTGGCCAGGCCGAGGTGCATCCCTTCTCCGGAACGCCCGGGCTCGAACCCGACGCCGTCGTCGGACACGGCGAGAAGCAACCCGTCGCCGAGCTGGCGGAGAGTGACGTTCGCGTGGCCTGCTCGCGCGTGGCGAGCCACATTGCCCAGAGCTTCCTGAGCGACCCTGAACAGGCAGAGCGCGGAGTCCCTCGTGAGCGCGGGCGGCAGTGGGCCGAGGTCCGCGGAGACGTCGAGCTCGCCCCGGCGCGTCCGCCGTCCGCACTCCGCGCGCAAGGCCTCGGCGAGTCCCAGCTCCTCCAGGACCGAGGGGTGCAGCTGGTAGGCCAGGGAGTGGACGTCCTCGCTCAGACTCACCAGCCCTTCGCGGACGGCTTGCATGGCTTCGGCCTGCTCTCCGTCTGCAGCAGCAAGCTCGGCGCGGCCGACCTCGATCGCCAGCACGGCGAGCCGCTGGCTCACGTCGTCGTGCAGCTCGCGCGCGAGCAGGGCGCGCTCCTCTTCCTGGGCGCGAATGAGCCGGCGGCTCAGTTCGTGCGCCTCTTCCTCGGCCCGCTTGCGGTCGGTCACATCGCGGATGACACCGTACGTGCGGACCGCGCGGCCGCCGGCATCGCGCGCGGCGGCGCCCGCCAGGTGCTGGATCCAGCGCTCGTCGCCGCCGGGATGCAGGTAGCGATACTCGATGGAGAGCCGCTCTTGCTCCCCGCGGTGCATCTGCCGGCGCGACTCCACCACCCAGGGGCTGTCGTCCGGGTGAACGTGCTCCATCCAGAAGTCGAGGACCCCGAGGCCGGCGACCTGGTCGGCGGGGACTCCACAGAGGTCGCGCAGCCGGTCGTCCGAGTACATCGTGCCGGCGTCGAAGTCCACCTCGTAGAAGGCGAGGCCGGCGAGCTCGGCGCCCGACGCCAGACGCGCCTCACTGGCACGGAGCGCGTCTTCAGCGTGCTTGCGCTCACTGATGTCGATGGTGACGCCCGTCAGCCGATCGGGCTCACCGGCGGGAGTGAGATGAGGTCGTCCGCGAGACGAGACCCAGCGCTCACCGCTCTCGCCAGGAATGCCGATCCGGTAGTCGGCGTTGACGGGGCCTCCGCCCGGACCGGCGGACCGTGCGATGACCTCGCGGACGAGGCCTAGATCGTCAGGATGCACGGCAGCCTCGAAGCGCTCCATGGTGATGGCCTCGTCCGGCGAGAACCCGAAGATCGACCGGGTCCTCGCAGTGACCCAGAAGACTCTCGTCGCGTAGTCCAGCACCCAGAGTCCAGCGCCCGCGGAGTCTGCCGCAAGGCTCAGACGCTCCTCGCTGTCCCGCAAGGCCTCATCGGTGCGTCTTCGCGCTAGCGCGTTGGTGAAGACCTGCGCGATCAGTTGCAGGCGCTTGACGACCACGTCCGGCCAGTCGCGCTCCGCCCCAAGCGTGTTGAAGCCGATAAGGCCGACCGGAGGCTCGCCGCCCACGGAGAGTGGCAGACTGAGATGCGACCTGACGCCGTAGTGGCGGCAGTACTCGCGGTCGACGCTGGCCTCCGGCGGGAACTGCCCCAGCGAAGACAACGCCACCACACGGCCGGCCAGGATCTCCTGCCGGATCCAGGGGAATTGCTCTTCGTGCAGCGGCTCGGGCGGGAGCACGCCTTCGAGGGCGGGGTAGGAGTGGGTGGGTGCGATGACGTCCGGGGCATTCGCCGACCACTGCCACAGCACCGCGAGATCGAGGCCCAGGATCTCGCACACACCGCGCAGCGCGTTCTCTATGGCACCGTCCACCTCGCCGGCCGGCAGGTTGATGAACGTCGAGGAGAGGTCGGAGATCAGTGTCTCGAACTCGAGGCGACTCCCCGTGAGCTCCGTGGAGCCCCGCGTGTGTTCGGTCTCGGCCACGTCCACAACGGTACCACCCCCGAGAGTCCCTCGTACTTCCCGAGCGGCTCGCCTCGTAGTTTCCCGAGGTCACAGCTCTCCCGCTTCCGACTAGCCTCGCCTCAGACCTACGTGTGAAGTCCGTACAGGGAGGGTGCCATGTCCAAGACAGTCGCTGAGATGGTCGGCGAAGCAAGAGCCCGTGTCGCGACCGTGTCGCCAAAGGACGCGTCGGTCGAGGGAGTCTCTGAAGGGGTCGTGTTCCTGGACGTCCGGGAGCCGGTGGAGTGGGAGCATCACATCGAGGGTGCGGTGCAGGTCCCCCGCGGTCTCCTCGAGTTCGCCGCCGACCCCGCGAGCCCCAAGCACAGGCCGGAACTGGACCCGGCCGGTCGCGTGATCGTGTACTGCCGTTCCGGAGTACGGGCCGCGCTGGCCTGCGCCACGCTCCTGGACATGGGCTACACGAACGTCGCCAACCTCGAGGGCGGCTTCGGCGCCTGGCAGGAGGCCGGCCTTCCCGCAAACGAGCACCATGACGGGTTCTGACCGAGACAGTCGATGACGGTCGAGCAGTTCGTCTCGACGATCGCCACGCTGGCCGGCCTGACGTTCGTCGTCGGCAGCATGTTCGCGACCGGCCTGAGCCTGACCGTCGGGCAGATCGTCCAGCCCCTCAAGAACGCTCGCCTCGTGATCCTTGCGCTCATCGCCAACTTCGCGCTCGTGCCGCTCCTGGGCTATGTGATCACCCTGGTCATCCCGCTCGACGAGCCCCTGAAGATCGGCTTGATCGTGCTGTCGACGGTCGCCGGCGCGCCCTTCCTGATCAAAGAGGTACAGGCCTCGAAAGGGAAGCTCTCCCTGGGCGTCGGGCTGATGTTCCTGCTGATGGTCGTGACCATCTTCTACGTTCCGCTCGTCCTGCCGCTGCTGCTGCCCGGCGTGGACGTGAACGCGGGGGAGATCGCCAAGTCGCTCATTGTGACCATGCTCATCCCCCTCGTGATCGGCCTGCTGTTCAGGTCGCACTCGGCGGAGGGCGCGAAGCGTTGGGCGCCGGTGATGAACAAGGTCTCGGGCATCGCCCTGCTGATCATGCTGGTGACGGGGCTCGGCCTGAACATCTCCAACATCATCGACCTGGTCGGCTCCTACGGCTTCCTGGCGCTCGTCCTCTTCGTCGTCGGATCGCTGGCGATCGGCTTCGTCTGCGGCGGTCGGGATGCCGACGTCCGCAGCACGCTCGGACTGGGAACGGCGCAACGCAACGTGGCCGCCGCGATCCTCGTCGCGAGCCTGAACTTCGCCGGCACCGAGACGCTGCCTTACGTGCTCGTCGCCTCCATCGTCCTGCCGCTGATCCTGCTCCCTGCTGCGCGCGTCATCGGCAAGCGGGGCAAGGCGGGGACGGAGGGGCCGACCTCATCGGAAGAAGCCGCGCCCGCATGACCCTTGTGCCTCGACATCTCACACGAAAGGACAGACATGACTGAGACAGAGCGAGTCGCCACCACAGTGCCGCTGGACTGGAACGAAGTCTGGTTCACCAACTGCCCCATGGTGTCCGCCAACAACGTGGACCAGGAGCTGGGCTGGTGCCGCGAGGAGTTCAAGAAGATCGGCGTGGAGTACGCCTACTTCCGCCACGCGCCCGAGAACAACTGGTACCCGCACTACATCCACAACCTCGACAACCTCATCCGCATGGGCGGCCTCTACCCGCCGATCCACGTGCACGCGGACCTGCGCCGCACCGTGCTCCTCGGCGCGACCTGGGTGTACGAGGGTGGCTGCATGGCCGTGCGGGCCCGCGACGACGTCTTCAAGATGCGCGACCTCAAGGGCAAGAAGATCGGCATCTCCAAGAGCCTCAACACCATCAAGAACGACTGGTGGCGCATCCAGGAGCACATGGGCATCCTGAACCTGCTCAAGCTCAACGACATGACCATGGACGACATCGAGCTCGTCGAGTTCCCGTATCCGGACGACTGGTACGACAAGCCCGAGATGCTCCAGGTGTGCATGAACAACCCGTCGGAGCTGTGGATGCGCCGCGACCACAAGCACGACCTCGCCTTCCGCCCGCTGGAGAACGCGCTGCTCGGCGGCAAGGTCGACGCCATCTACACGCAGAGCAAGGTCTTCCAGCACCTGCAGGAGGCCACCGGCAAGATCAAGATGATCGAAGACCTCTCCAAGTACCCGGACTGGACCGTCCAGGTCGCCAACACGCCGGCCGTCATCACCTGCACCGACGTGATGGCCGACGAGCATCCCGAGCTCGTGATGGCCTACATGAAGGCGATGATCAAGGTCGGCCGCTGGGCCAATGAGAACAAGCACGCCGCCGGCGCGATCCTCAATCGGCAGACGTTCTACCTCGACGCCGAGGACACCTACGAGGGCATCAAGGACGTCGACATGGTCCCGAGCCTGAGCGCGCGGAACCTGGAGTGCATCAAGATCGGCAAGGACTTCATGTTCGAGCACGGCTACATCAAGCACGACTTCGACGTTGACGACTGGGCGCGGCCGGAGTTCCTGGAGAAGGCGGCCGAGGAGGTGCTCAAGGAAGAATGGGCGCGCCGAAGCTGGAGCAAGCTCCCACAGGGCGGCGGGATCGACGTCGAGGGCGTGCGACTCGGATAGCACGGATGGGCGGCGCGCGGTCCGCGGCTCCCCCTGTCGCGGACCGCGCGTCATCTGTCGTCCCGACGGGATCGCGCGTCGCAATGATGATGACTCGGTTCGGTAGCAACGATGACTGGAGATCGAATGTCCGAGAGCAATGACACGCGCATGAAGCGGATCGGCTACCGTCCGCCGCTGGACCAGGCCGAACCCGAGCAGCTCGTGCTCGTCGACTACGTCTCCGACGGTCGCATCGCCGTCATCACGCTCAACCGGCCGCACGCCGACAACGCCGTCACGACCGCGCTCGCGGCGCAGCTCATTGAGATCCTCGAGACGATCGCGGCCCGTCCCTCCGTGCGCGTCGCCATCCTCACCTCGGCCGGTGACCGCGCCTTCTCGGTCGGCGGGGACCTGTACGAGCGCAAGCAGATGACCAAGGAGGAGTGGCTGCGCCAGCGCCAGGTCTTCGATCGCGTCCTCTACGACCTGCGGCAGCTGCGCCGGCCGATCTTCGCCGCGGTCCACGGGATGGCATACGGCGGCGGCTGCGAGATGGCCATCAGCACCGACTTCATCATCGCCTCCGACGACGCCCGGTTCGGGCAGCCCGAGGCGATGGTCGGTCTGTCCGCCGGAGGCGGCTCACCGGTCTTCCTGCCCCGGCTGCTCCCTCCGGGCAGGGCGATGCAGATGCTGATGACCGGAGAGCCGATCACTGCCCAGGAGGCGCACCGGCTCGGCATGGTCAACGAGGTCCATCCTCGCGCAGGCCTGATGGACGCCGCCCTGGTCATCGCCGGCAAGATCGCCGACAACTCGCCGACCGCGGTCCAGTCCGTCAAGCGCGCGGTCCAGAACGGACAGGGCGAGCCCGTGGAGCAAGCCATCGCGATCATGATGGACGAGCACTGGCGCTCGGTCGTCAATCCCGACCGCGTCGAGGGCATCAAGGCCTTCACGGAAGGCCGCGAGCCGACGTTCCCCGACCCGGACTTCTGATGCGCAAGCACGAGCCGGAGCTGGAGCACGCTGGCCGAGGGCGGCGCCCTCGAGGCGGAAGGCGTGCGGCTCGGGTAAAGTCCTGTTCGCGAATCTCAGGTTCTTCATCTGGCTCGCCATCATCGGGCTCGTCATCTGGGGGATCTACATGCTCGCGACACGCCCATGGAGGTACAGCTGATCGAGGTTCGCCATTGTGTCGCGCGGTAACCATCTGGTAACTTTCCGCGCATCTGATTGAGCCCTTCGGGGCGTACCGTGGGCGGGACCTGGGGATATCGCCTGGTCCGGCCACCACAGTCGAAACGGAGTACCTATGTGTTGTTTGTTCTCATCGTTGTTCCTGTTCGGACCGCGCTTCGCGATCATCATCTGGTGGATCGCCCAGCCGGCGCGCTGGGACGCGGCGTTCAGCAGCTGGCTCTGGCCGGTGATCGGCTTCCTCATCGCGCCGTGGACCACACTCATGTGGGCCGGCGTGGCCGTCGGTGGTGTGCACAGTCTGGATTGGCTCTGGATCGGGCTCGCCGTCGCGCTCGACATCGCCACGTGGTCCGGCGGCGCGAAGTCAGGGGTCGACCGCAGGTCCGCGAGCAGTGTGAGCACCGTCTGACGATCTATCCCATGATGCACGCGGGACTGGAGTACTCATGAACGACGAAGTCATGGACGAGCTGGGGCCGATCGACTACCTCGTGGTCGAGTTCCCGGCCGGCAAGGCCGCCTTCTCCGGCGCGATGGCGGAGAAGCTCAAGGAGCTGGTCGAGTCGAACACCGTGCGCGTGCTCGACCTGCTGATCATCACCAAGGACGAGGCCGGCGAGGTCGACGCCTTCGAGCTGCACGAGTTCGAGGACGGCGACGTCGGGGCTCTGCGTGAGCTGGGAGCCGAGTTCGCCCAGCTGCTCTCGGAGGAGGACGTCGGCCACATCGCCGCGGCGCTCGACCCCGGCACCGTGGCCGCGGCGCTGGTCTGGGAGAACACGTGGGCGGCGCCGTTCGCGGCGTCCATCCGCCACTCCGGCGGCCAGCTGGTCGCCAGCGGCCGCATCCCGATGCAGGCGATCATCGCCGCCGCAGAGGCGGCCGCGGACGCCGCAGCGACGGAAGGAGCCTGACATGCCGCTTGGACCTGGACGCAGAGGGCCGGGCGTGATCGGGCGACCGGTCGCGCGCACGGCCGCCGTGGTCGCCGTGGCCACACCCGGCCGCGGCGCGCCCGGACCGGGCATCAGGCCAGGGCGCGGCGTCGGCGCGCCGGGGATCGGCGTGAGGCCGGGCCCGGGACCGCGAGGGTTCGGCCCCGGGCGCTGATGCCGGCGTCACACGCGTCCGCCCGCACGACGCGGACGAAGTCATCGCGGGGGTGGGGGTCAAACGACCCCCGCCCCCGTCGTCGTTGGGAAGCACAGTAGACTGACCTGCACGCGCCGGACGGCGCGGTGGGGCCTCACGAGCGGAGGGAGTCACGCAATGGCAGACCTGAGACCCAAGCGCATCGCCGAGTTCATCGAGCCGCTCCGCGTCACGCCGGGCCGGCGCGTGACGCTCGCCAAGCACTTCGACCCGGGGTACAAGGCAGGGTTCCTGGACAAGGAGGAGGGCGAGCAGCTCCTCGCTCAGGGTGTCGAGCTGCTGAACGAGTACCAGGAGCGGCTGGCGGCCCAGGACACCCACGGCGTCGTCGTCGTGCTCCAGGCGCTGGACGCCGCCGGCAAGGACGGCACCATCCGCCACGTCATGAGCGGCGTGAACCCCCAGGGCGTCTCCGTGCACTCCTACAAGGCGCCCTCCTCTCTGGAGCTCGACCACGACTACCTCTGGCGCTTCGCCAGCAACCTGCCTCGCCGCGGCGAGATCGGCATCTTCAACCGCTCCTACTACGAGGAGGTCCTGGTGGTGCGCGTGCACCCCGAGATCCTCCAGAACCAGCAGCTGCCCCGCCGGGCGCGCGGGCGCGACGTCTGGAAGAAGCGCTACCGCGACATCAACGCCTGGGAGCAATACATCACCGACCAAGGCTTCACCGTCGTGAAGCTGCTCCTGAACCTCTCGAAGGAGGAGCAGCGCACCCGCTTCCTCCGGCGCATCGACCTGCCCGACCACAACTGGAAGTTCTCGGCCGCCGACGTCAAGGAGCGCGCCTACTGGGACGACTACCAGAAGGCCTTCTCGGAGATGCTCTCGGCGACGAGCACCGAGTGGGCACCCTGGTACGTGATCCCCGCCGACCACAAGTGGTTCGCGCGCATCTGCGCCTCGGCGGTCATCGCCGATGCGCTCATCAAGATCAATCCGAAGTTTCCCAAGGTGTCGCCCGAGGCGCACGACGCGCTCATGGAGACCAAGGGGCTGCTAGAGGCCGAGGCCCCCGACGGCGCGGAGGCCGACCCGTTCGAGGCCGAGCAGGCGTCGAAGGCCGACGGCAAGGGCGGCAAGAAGGGCAAGAAGAAGGGCAGCAAGAAGGGCAAGAAGTCGAAGTGACTCGGCGGGGACGCCGGCGGCGAGGGGGCAACGATGGCAACGACTGAACAGGCGGCGGGCGCGGCGGCCGGGACAGCCGGGGCGGCCGAGCGCTGGTACGCGCTCTCGGCCGGCGAGGTGGCCGGGAAGTTCGGTGTGGACCCGGCGAGCGGCCTCTCCGTAGCCAAGGCCGCCGAGCTCCTGCAGAAGGACGGGCCCAACGCTCTTCCTGAGGAGAAGGGCGAGCCGGGCTGGCGCCGATTCCTCGACCAGTACCGCGCCTACATGCAGATCATCCTGCTGATCGCCGCCGCGATCTCGCTGGTGATCGGCCAGTGGAGCACGGGCCTGGTGCTCATCGCGCTCACCGTGTTCAACGCCGTGACCGGCCTGCGCCAGGAGGGCAAGGCCGAGAGCGCGATGAACGCGCTCAAGTCGCTGATGAAGCAGACGGCACGCGTGCGCCGGGACGGCGCCGAGTCGGAGATCCCGGCGGAGGAGGTCGTGCCGGGCGACGTCGTGATGCTCGAGGCAGGCGACGACGTCGCCGCCGACGGGCGGATCATCGAGGCGCACTCGCTGGACATCGACGAGTCGGCGCTCACCGGCGAGAGCGTGCCCGCCTCCAAGACGACAGACGCCCTGGCGGACACCGACCTCGGCCCGGGCGACCGGACCAACATGGCGTTCATGAACACGCCGGTCACGCACGGCAGCGGCCTGATGATCGTCACGGCGCGCGGCGCCGACGCCGAGGTCGGCAAGATCGCCGGCATGCTTGCGGCGACGGCGAAGGAGCAGACGCCGCTGACCCGCCAGCTCAACACCATGACGCTCTGGATCGGAGCGGCCGCCCTCGGGACGATGATCCTCATGTTCGTGCTGGGGCTCTCGCGGGGCCAGAGCGCCGAGAGCCTGTTCATCACCGCCATCGCCCTCGCCATCGCCGCCATCCCGACGGCGCTGCCGACCGTGCTCCAGGTGATCCTCTCCGCCGGCGCCAAGCAACTGGCCACGGAGAAGGCGATCGTCAAGGACCTGGTGTCCGTCGAGACGCTCGGCTCCACCTCCGCCATCAACTCGGACAAGACCGGCACCCTGACCATGAACCAGGTGACCGTCGTCGAGGTGCTCGACGCGGTCGACCGCTACACCGTCTCCGGCATCGGCTACGGACTCGACGGGCAGGTGCAGCACGCGGCCGGCACCTCGCTCTCGATCGACGACGCCATCCTCCCGTACGTCATCGCCTCCGACGCCAAGCTCCAGGACGGCAAGGTCGTCGGCGACCCGACTGAGGGCGCCCTGCTCGTGCTCGCCCACAAGGCCGGGCTGGACATCGACGCCAGCCGCCAGCAGTTCCCGCGGCTGGCCACCCTGCCGTTCGACCCCGTCTACAAGCTCATGGCCACGTTCTGCTCGGCCACCGACGCCTCCGGCAAGAACGTCGTGCGCTGCTTCGTCAAGGGCGCGGCGCCGGCCGTGTTCGACCGCACCGCGACTGCCCTTGCCAACGGCGAGACGGTGCCCCTGGACGACGCCCTCAAGAAGAAGGGGAACGACGCGGTGGTCCGGATGGCGGGCGAAGGCCACAGGGTGATGGCCGCGGCCATCCGCGACCTGGACCCGGCCGCATTCGACCCCGAAGGCGACCTTCTGGGCTACGTCACCGACCTCCAGCTGGCGTCGATCGTCGGCATGGTCGACCCGCCGCGCGAAGAGTCGAAGGCGGCGGTCCGCGACGCGCAGCGCGCCCACATCCGCGTGCGCATGGTGACCGGCGACGACGTCACCACGGGCGCCGCCATCGCCACGCAGCTCGGCATCCCCGGCGAGGCGATGCTGGGGACCGAGTTCGCCGCGCTCAGCGAGCAGGAGCGCCTGCGGCGCATCGACGACATCGGCGTCGTCGGCCGGGTGGCGCCCGAGCACAAGGTGCTCCTCGTCGAGACGCTCCGCAAGAAGGGCCAGGTGGTCGCGATGACCGGCGACGGCGTGAACGACGCGCCGGCGATCAAGGCGGCCGACATCGGCATCGCCATGGGCAGCGGCACCGAGGTGGCCAAGAACGCCGGCCGCATGATCCTCTCGGACGACAACTTCGCGACCATCGTCAAGGCGGTCGAGAAGGGCCGAGCCGTCTACGACAACCTCAACAAGTACATCCGCTTCGTGATGCTCGAGCTCGTCGCCTACATCATCACGTTCCTCGGGGCGAGCATCCTCAACATCGCCGCAGGGCAGCCGTTCTCGGCTTCGCAGATCCTCTACATCAACTTCCTGGTGAACGCCCCGCTCGGCATCGCCCTGGGCATGGACAAGGAGTCACCGGGGCTCATGAAGCGGGTGCCGCGACCGCGCGACGCCACGATCATGACGCGCGGCCTGCTGGCCACCGCCGGCCTCGTCGGCCTGTTCATGGCCGTCACCACGCTCGCGCTGATCAGCTACGGCACGACGCACTACGGCAATGCCGCGATCGGCTCCTCCATCGGGCTCACGGCGTTCTCGCTGCTCATCGTGGCGTCGGCGTTCCAGGCGCGCAGCGTGACCGACTCGGCGCTCACCACCGAGTCCTTCGACAACAAGCACCTGAACTGGACGGTGCTCGGCGAGATCGTCCTCGCCGTGCTCATCACGCAGATGGATGTGCTGCGCCGCATCTTCGCGACCGAGCAGCTGACCGGCGAGCAGTGGCTGCTCGCGCTCGTGCCGGCTTTGGCGCTGTTCTTCCTCTGGGAGCTCGGCAAGCTCGTGGCGCGGCACGGTGCGGAATCAGCCACGCACCCCCTCCCCGCCGAGGAGTCCGCCAGCTGACGCGGGCGAGCAGCAGACCGGACACACAAACGGGGGGCGAGGACAACGTGTCCTCGCCCCCCGTTCCGCGCCCTGCGGCGCGTCCGCAACAGACATGACGTACCCGCGCGCCGTGCTGCCCAGAGCACGCCTGCGCAGGTCGCTCCATCAGGGACCCTGAGCCTGAGCGGGTTCGGCGGCGGCGGCGACCGGGATCTTCGGCACCCGCGAGGTGAAGAACAGCGCCACAACGGCGATCAGCGCGAGGACCGCGAGGGCCGCGTCAAGGCCGTCGATGCGCGCCTGCCTGTTGGCGTCGAGGGCTGCCTGCGTGACCTCCTCGGGCTGTCCGGCGTCCTTCATCGCCTGTTCGAGGTCGGCGTCGGAGATGAACGGGATGCCGGCGGCCAGCTCCACGTTCGCCTGGGACTTCACTTCGGGCGGCACGTTCGGGTTGTTCTGGATGCCGGTCAGGAACGAGGTGGTCAGCACGGCGATCATGATCGAGCCCGCCAGCGCGGTTCCGATGGACGAGCCGAGCTGGGATGAGGTGTTCTGCAGGCCGCCGACCTCGGAGGCCTTCTCGTCGGGCACCGAGGACACGGTCACGGCCCCCAGTTGAGAGGCGAGCGCGCCGATGCCGAGGCCGATGAGCAGCATCGGGACGAGGACCACGGCGGCGCTGGCGTCGAGGTCGATCCCACCGAGCAGCAGGAGGATGCCGGCCAGGATGAGGAGCAGTCCCACACGGCACACACGCCGCGGCGACGCCTTGGGCCACCGCTTCGGGACGCCCACGGCGGCAACGAGCAGACCGGCGGACAGGGGCAGGAGGCGCACGCCCGTCTGTGACGCGGTCATCCCGAGCACGACGGAGAGGAACAGCGGGATGATGAAGAAGATCCCCATCTGCAGCAGGAACTGGAGGAAGAACATGACGAGGCCGCCGGTCAGCTGATGGACGCGGAAGAGCGCGGGGTCGACCAGCGGCTCCTTGCCCGCCCGGTCAAGGCGCGACAGCCAGCGGAGGAAGAGCCAGAGGACGAGGCCGCCCGCAAGGATGAACCAGATCGTCGGCGAGAGGCCCAGCCACGAGGTGCCGCCCTCCTTGGGCACGACCCAGCCCCACTCGGAGGAGCGCAGCACCCCGAGGACGATCAGCGCCAGGCCGATGGCACAGAGCCCGGCGCCGATGAGGTCGAGATGCGGGCGCTTCTCGACCGGCGCGTCCTTGACGCGGCGCGCGAAGACGAGGAGGACGACGATGACGACGACCTCGCCGACGAAGACGTAGCGCCAGGAGGCGTAGGTGGTGACGAGACCGCCGATGAGCGGCCCGACGGCGATCGCCATCGCGGCCGCCGCGGCGATGAGGCCGTAGGCCTTCGGCCGGGCCTTGGCCTCGAAGTTTCCGGCTACCAGCGCGACGATCGCGGGCATGATCAGCGCGGCGCCGATGCCCTCCAGGAACGACCAGCCGACGATGAGCACGAGGAGGCTCGGCGCCAGTGCCGTGGTCAGCGAGCCGGCGGCGTAGATGACGCAGCCGATGGAAAAGGCACGGCGACGGCCGATGATGCTGCCGATCTTGCCGCCTGGGATCATCAGGCAGGCCATCACCAGCGTGTACAGGGTGATGGCCGTCTGGATGCCGGTGACCGTGGTGCCCACATCCTCGGCCACGGTGGCGATCGAGACGTTCATGACCGAGCTGTCCAGCGCCATGATGAACTGGCCGGTCGCCAGCACGAAGAGGACGAAGCCCGCGGATGCCGCGGCTACCGCCTTGGCGGCGTGTTTGCCCGCCGTAGCCCCTCCGCCGTTCGCTCCAGCTGTCGCGTCCTCGGCCATGACTTCCCCCTTCTGGGACACCCGCGGTGCCGGCTCAGTCTCGCCCCATGATCGGTACGAAACAATGGCATTCACGACTCAGTCTCCGCAGCGCGGCTCAGGCCGCCCTCTTGCCGAACAGTTTGCGGATATCGCGCAGCGGGATCGCCAGGTAGATGGCGATCAGCAGGTACAGACTGATGCCGAGTCGAGGAGACAGGAAGCCGAGGACGGCCGCCACGGCGTAGGCGATGAGGCTCGGCGTGAGCTGGTACTTGACCCGCGCCTCCTCCTTGCGCTCATCCGCGAGGTCGTCGCCGAAGAGGCCCTCGCGCTCCGCGTGCCGCCCAAGGACCAGCAGCATGGCCGTCATGATCAGCAGCACGATGCCGTAGACGACGACGGCCACGCGCTCGGCGGGCAGGTTGCCGTCCCATTCGCTCATCATCCGTGTCGGGAACGGGAGGAACGCGGCGAACAGCAGCAGGACAAGGTTGAGGCGCATGAACGCGCCGTCGATGTGGTCGAGCGCGTCGACGAGGGCGCTGTGCTCGATCCACACCGCGCCGATGGTCATGAACGAGACGAAGTAGGCGAGGTAGACCGGCCACTCCTCGCCGAGCCGTCGCAGGACCTCGCCGCTGCCGATGCCGTCCTCGACCAAAGGCACGCCGATCTCCAGCACCAGGAGGGTGATGGCGATGGCGAACACGCCGTCGCTGAACGCCTCGAGGCGGTTCTTCCTGTGCCTGATCATCGCCGGCTTGTTGTCGGCCATCTCGCCTCCCCCATCCGCGCCGGCCGGCTCCTCGCGAGGCCGGCGCTGATCCCTTGTACAACTGCGGCGGGCGGGCTCCAGTTAGGATGCCCGCCCGCCGGTACTCACTTCTGAACGCTGTCGCCTCTCGTCAGGCGGCGTCGGCGTCCTTCTTGTGCTTCTTGGCGCCGAAGGCGTGCTTGAGCTCCGCCTCCTGCTCCTCCGTGAGGTTGGAGCGGACCAGCGTGGCGTTCGTGCCCTCGATGGCCGCAAGGAACTTGTCCTCGGTCATCTGGTCGATGACGAGGAACCAGCCGGCCTTGCCCGGCGGGACGGCGTCGTGCATCTGCTCGAGGACCTGCTTGTCGATGCCCGTCTTGGCGCCCTTGCCGAACAGCGCGCCGAGGCCGGCGCCGATGGCCATACCGAGGAACGGCATGAAGAAGAGCAGGCCGAAGAGCATGCCCCAGAAGGCGCCGCCCAGGGCGCCCGCGCCGACCAGACCGTGGCCGTGCTTGACGTGCGGCTTGCCGTCCGGGTCGCGTACGACCTCGGCAGCATCGCTCAGCTGCACGATCATGTCCTTCTGCAGCTCCGCGAGCTTGAGGCCGAACCTGTCGGCCTCCATCTCGTTCTCGAAGCCGAGAACCATCATCTCGCTCATACGTACTCCTCTTGGTGACTTCTTTGGTGGCCAAATGACTCGCCCGAACCGTCAGTATGTCACGCTCCTGCCGGCCGGCCCACCCCACGAGCGTCGACGCATTACCGACTGGTCACCCCAAACCAGGGGCGGGCTGGAAGAGCGGCGTGGACAGCCGGGCTGACGCCGGGCTAGGCTAGCGACAGGCAATCGAGGTGGAGGTCATCGTGACACTGGCAGTCGTCATCATCATCGTCCTGCTGGCCGTCCTCGGCTTCGGTTACCTCATCTTCAGGATGATGCGCAAGAGCCAGGAGGCCGTGCCCGAGGCCACCGACGCGAACGACGCGAAGCACGATCTCGTGGTCGGGACCGACGAGCAGGGACGGGAGATCCACGCCTCCGAGGACCTGCGGCAGCCGACGCGGGACGCCGCAGGGTTCGAGAGCCTCCTGCAGGACGAGATCCACGACCAGGGCCGCGAAGAGCCCGTAGCTCCGGACGAGGGCTGACGCATGGGCACCACCGAGTGGCTTGTCGTCATCGCCGTGGTCGGCGGGCGGCTCATCCTGCCGCTACTCATCCCGTACTTCCCGCTGCCGGCCCTGCTGGCGTGCCTGATCCTCGACTCGATCGACCAGAGCATCTTCCAGCAGTTCCCGGCCATCCCGCTGGACGGCTACCAGTCCTACGACAAGGCGCTGGACGTCTACTACCTCTCCATCGCCTACCTCTCCACGCTGCGCAACTGGACCAACCAGGGCGCGTTCCGCATGAGCCAGTTCCTGTACTACTACCGGATGGTCGGCGTGATCATCTTCGAGATGACCCAGAACCGGACCGTCCTGTTCATCTTCCCGAACACCTTCGAGTACTTCTTCATCTTCGTCGAGGCCGTGCGGCTGGGATGGAACACCAAGCACATGGGCACGAAGACGGTAGTCCTCTCCGCGGCGGCCATCTGGATCTTCATCAAGCTGCCGCAGGAGTGGTGGATCCACATCGCGCAGCTCGACATGACCGACTTCATCAAGGAGACCCTGTTCGGTGTGGCCGCGACCGACAGCTGGTCGACGGCCATCGCCAACCGGCCGTGGGTGCTGATCCTGGCGATCGTGATCGTGCTCGCCATCATCGGCATCGCCTACTGGATCATCCGGAAGAAAGCGCCGCCGTTCGACCACAAGCTCCGGATCAAGCCCGACCCGTTGCCGCCGCTGCTGCGCGGCGCAGAGCCCTACCGCAAGGTCCGCGCCGAGACCAGCATCTTCGGCTGGGCGCTGCGCGAGAAGGTCGCGCTCACGGCGATCGTCTGCATCATCTTCGGCCTCATGCTCACGGGCGGCACTGCGAGCCCGCTGCGCATCATCGTCGGCGTGGCGATCTTCACGGTGGTCAACGCCGCCGTGAGCCACTGGATGGCGCTGCGTGGCCGCAGCTGGCGGCTGCTCGCCGGCGAGCTCGTCACGATGCTGATCGTCAACCTCGTCATCGTCCTCGTGCTGGAGGCGATGGAGCGCTGGCTCGGCGTGAAGAGCGCCCGTACCCCGTTCACCATGACGCTGTTCTTCTCGTACCTGCTCACGCTGATCATCGTGCTGTACGACCGCTACCGCGTCGTGTACAAGGCGCGGCGGCTGTACCGGGGTGAGGAGAAGGAGGCCGCCGCGGCGGCCTCCAGGGCGGCGGTCGAAAGCGGACCGCCAGGGGCGCCGGCCTGAACCGGACCGCGGCGGCGGGCGTCTCGCAAGCTGCGGCGCCCGTCTGACAGGAGGTTGGCCGCGTGGACCAGCTCCTGCACTACATCGTGCACCTCGACGAGTACCTGAGCCAGGCGGTCGAGGCGCTCGGCCTCTGGGCGTACGGCGCGATCTTCCTGACCATCTTCGCCGAGACCGGCCTGGTCGTCTTGCCCTTCCTGCCCGGCGAGTCCCTGCTGCTCACCAGCGGCACGCTCGCCGGCGCCGGCGTCCTGCACGTCGCCGTGCTGTGGCCGTTGCTGGTGGGCGCGGCCTTCCTCGGCGACGTCGTCAATTACCTGATCGGACGCTGGCTCGGCAAGCACCTGCTGAGCAAGCCGCGCAGATACCTGAAGCCGCAGCACGTGCAGGAGGCGCACGAGTTCTACGAGCAGCACGGCGGCCTCGCCATCGTCGCCTGCCGCTTCCTTCCCATCGTGCGCACGCTGGTGCCCTTTGTCGCGGGCGTCACGAAGATGGAGTTCCACCGCTACCTGCTCTTCGCGGCCTTGGCCGCCGTCCTCTGGGTGACGATCTTCCTCGGCGCCGGCTACCTCTTCGGCAACATCCAGTGGGTGCAGGACTACCTCGCCGTCGCCCTGGCGATCGCCGTCGCCGCGTCGGCCATCCCGGGATTCATCATCTGGGCAGTGCACTACCTGCGCCGGCAGCGCGCGAAGCAGGCGGATTGACGCGCGCCACGCGGACGCGAGGGGCAAGCATCGCCGGCGGCGGGCCGTGGTCACCCACGCGGCCTCGTAGTATTCCGAGGTCACGCCCCGCCACTGTTTCGATACGCTACGGTTATCCGGCGGGCTTTGATTGCGGCACAGACGGGCGGATGCGACCGACCTCGCACAGGTGACCGGCGGGTCACCTACAGACGACGGATGTGACACAATGCTGCGTCACAGGCGGGACCGGCACCAGGGGGAGAGATGATCGCAGGAATCATGGCCAGTCCGGCGGGGGACATCCTCGTCGCGTCCGTGTTCACCAACCGCTTCTTCAGCTGGAGCTTCTGGGTCGTCGACCTGATCCTGCTGCTGGCTATCGCCGGCGTCGTCATCGTGCTCGCGACCGACGACCGCGACCCGAGCACCGTGCTGGCGTGGCTGTTCGTCGTGCTCCTGTTCCCCGTGCTGGGCCTCATCGCGTACTTCTTCATCGGGCGCAACTTCCGCCGCGACTCACCACGGCGCCGCAAGATCATGGCGCAGATGGACGCCGTCGCTGACGAGTCGTTAGCGCCGGTGCAGGCGGCCAACGTGGAGTTCACCGAGGATGCGGTGAACGACCTGGCCGCCACTCCCGGCGCGCGCATCCAGGCCGTCGGCTTCACCGAGGGCGGCGTCGCCCCGCTGCCGGCCGACACCGTGGACATCTACACGGCGGGCGCCCAGAAGTTCCCCGCCCTGCTCGAGGAGATGGCGACGGCCGAGAAGTACATCCACCTCATGTACCTCATCTGGGAGATGGACGAGCTCACGGCCAAGGTCAAGGACGTGCTGCTCGACCGTCTCAAGGCCGGCGTCAAGGTGCACATCCTCTACGACTGGCTCAGCTGCATCAGCTTCAAGAAGGACGAGCTCAAGGAGCTTGCCGCCGCCGGCGCCGTCGTCATGCCCTGCTACAAGCGCCTGCCGCAGATCAACTACCGCAACCACATGAAGATGGTGATCATCGACGGCAAGTCCGTGTACTCGGGCGGCATGAACATGGGCCAGGAGTACATCGACGGCGGACCCCGCTTCGACGTCTGGCGCGACACCTCGTTCCGCCTCAGCGGACCGGTGGTCGCGCCCTACCTCATGCTCTTCGCCTCGACCTGGCTCTACAACGGCGGCAAGGAAGACCTGGCCACGGAGTTCATGCCGCCGGTCGCGGAGCATCACCGGCATGAAGGCATCCCGGTCCAGGTCCTGCACTCAAGCGTGCAGACGACGTTCAAGACCAACCGCGACGTGTTCATCACGGCGCTCACCAACGCGCGCGAGCGCATCTGGATCCAGTCGCCGTACTTCGTCCCCGACGAGCCGCTGATGACCGCCATGTGTACGGCCGCGGCAAGCGGCATCGACGTGCGCTTCATGATGACCGGAGTGCCGGACAAGAAGGTCCCGTTCTACGCAGCGATGGCGTACTACCCGCAGTTGCTGCGCGCCGGCGTGAAGGTCTACCAGTACACGGCCGGCTTCCTGCACTCGAAGACGGTGACGGTGGACCACCAGCTGTCGATCATCGGCACCTGCAACTGGGACATCCGCAGCCTCATCCTGCACGACGAGGTCGTCGCGATCATGTACGACCGGGGCATCGCGACGAACTACGGCGACCAGTACGAACGCGACATCCAGGACTGCGTCCAGGTCACTGAGGCGGACCTCGCCAAGCTGACCCGCAAGGAGAAGTTCCGCAACTCGTGCTACCGCCTGTTCTCGCGGCTGCTCTAGCCGGGAAAGTGGGTAGGTAAGGCGCTGATTACCATCGGGTCACCCAGCAGACCGGCCCCTTCCGGGACCGGTGAGAGACAGGGAGGAACAGCATGCGCATGAGGAGAAGGCCGCTACTGGGCGCCGCCGTCGTCGGCGGAGTCGCCTATCACGCAGGCAAGAAGGGCCAGCAGAGCCGCGACCAGGAAGCGGACCAGAACGCACAGATCGCCGACCTGCAGGCGCAGCAGCAGCAGGCGCCGCCGCAGGCCGCTCCCGCCGCGGCTCCCGCCGCCGAGGAAGACCCCATGGCCAAGCTGACGCAGCTCAAGAGCCTGCTCGACCAGGGCGTGCTCACCCAGGCTGAGTTCGACTTCCAGAAGACCAAGATCCTGCAGAGCATGTAGAGGAGACTGATATGGCTATGGGACCGGTGCAGGTCCTCGTCGTCGGCTTCGGCCCTGACGCCGAGTTCAAAGGCGAGGCGCTCGACCAGCTGCGTCTGCTGCGCGAGCAGGACATCGTGCGGGTCATCGACCTGCTCGTCGTCCACCACAGGGAAGACGGAACGGTCGAGAAACTCGAGATCGCCGATCACGAGGAGCTTGCGGAGTTCGGCGCCATCGCCGGCGCGCTCATCGGCTTCGGCGCGGCCGGCGAAGAGGGCGCCGAGGTGGGCGCCGAGGCAGGCGCGGAGCTGGGCGACGCGGACGAACTCTACGACGACGCCGAGGTCTGGTGCATCGCCGACTCCATCCCCGCAGGGATGACCGCGGCCATCGTGATCCTCGAGCATCGCTGGGCGATCCCGCTCCGCAACGCCATCGCGAACGCCGGCGGCGTCGCGCTGTCGGACAAGTGGCTCCACCCGCAGGACCTGCTCGCCGTCGGCGCCGAGCTCGGACTGGTGCTCGACGACTGACGCACGAAGACCGACGCTTTCTACGAAGTGGGTAAGAACCGATGGCCGGCGGCCTTGCCGCCGGCCATCGGCGTTCCCGGCCGGGGTGTACCCCGCTGGGGGCGTCACATGAGCAGGGGAGAGGAGGCGTGACCATCATGGACTCCGCAGCCGAAGGAGCGCCTCCGTCGCAGGCTGCCGCGACCCCGGCAGCGGCCGCCGCCCCCGAGACGTATCCGTGGGGCCTCTACTTCCACGTCATCGTCGTCTCGCTCATCGGCGGCTTCGGCGTGATGCTCTGGTTCGTCCTCTACGAGTGGCTGAACAAGCTGATCTGGGACGGGAGCTTCGTCACCGACAACGCCTGGATGTTCCCCGTCATCTGTCTTCCGTTCTCCCTCCTCGTCGGGCTGCTTGTGAAGTACGCCAAAGCGCCGAGCAACCTCGACGGTTCCATCCTGGACAGCCTCACGGGCGACACCAGCCACCTGAAGTGGAAAGACCTGCCCGCCACGGTGGCGACGTCCCTGGCCTCACTGTTCTCCGGCGCCGTGCTCGGCCCGGAGGGCGCCATCGGCAACATCGCCAGCAAGATCGCCGCCCTGTACTGCGACCTCTTCCGGATCCCGGCCGACAGGCGACCGAAGCTGGTGTTCGCCAGCGTGGCCTCGGGCTACAACGGCCTCCTGGAGAACCCCGTGTTCGCCGCCGTGCTCGGCACGGAAGTAGCCGAGACCAGGAAGCAGGGCCTCTCCACGCTGCCGGCCAGCCTCATCGGCGGCGGCGTCGGCTATGCGGTCTTCCTGCTGCTGCATGAGACGGGCTTCGTGAACTTCCTGCACCTGCCGCCGGTGCAGAGCTACACCGTGTGGGATGCCTTCCTCATGGTGCCGTTGGCCCTCATCGGACTGGTGCTGGCCATCCTCACCGGCGCCTTCATGAAGATCTCGGCCGGCGTCTTCGGCCGCCTCAAGGATCGGATCGTCCTGCGGGCCCTGGTGGCCGGCGCGATCTTCAGCGTGGTCGGCGTGTTCGCCCCGGTCGTCATGTTCTCCGGCGAGACGCAGGTGAAGACGGTCATCGACGGCGCGGCCGGCTACGGCATCGCACTCCTGCTGGTGATGGCCGTCGGCAAGCTCGCTCTGCTGAGCGTGGGGTTCAAGAGCGGGTTCCTCGGCGGGCCGACGTTCCCGCTCATCTTCGCCTCGACCAGCGTGGCGCTCGCCCTCAACCTCGCCTTCCCGGGCGTGCCGGTGGCGATCTTCGTCGCCGGCATCATGACCGGCGCCGTCTACGTGCTGTTCCGGACCCCGCTGATGGTGGTCCTCCTCACGGCGTTCATGCTGGACGCCGGACCGACGATGGTGGCGCTCATCGTGCTGGCCATCGCCACCGTGATGATCGTCACGCCGCCGCTGCAAACGCTCATCACCGCGCGGCAGGCTGGGAAGAAGGCAGAGAAGGCTTCGCTGGAGGCGTAGGCTGCCCGCGCGGGCCGCGAAAGGAGCAAGGATGAGCGACGAACGGGCGGGCACAGCGAGTGGCGGCTCGACCTCCCCTGCCAGCCCCGCGGCTGATCCGGCCTCTCAAGGCATGGCCTTCGGGCCGCGCACGCACCATCTGCTCATGCTCGAGTTCGGCGACCGCAGGGACTTCGACGATCCGCGCCGCGAGTGGCGGCGGCTCTTCTCGGAACTGATGGGGACGTTTCTCCTCGTGCTCGCCGCCGCCGGCGGCGGGCTCCTGCACGGCGAGGGCAAGATCAGCCTCGCCGCGGCAGTCGTGGCGCCGGGCCTCATGGTCATGGGGATCATCCTCTTCATGGGCGCAGTCTCGGGCGCCCACCTGAACCCCGCCGTCTCGCTCGCCTTCGCCCTGCGCGGTGACTTCCCGTGGAAGCGGGTCCCCGGCTACATCATCATGCAGCTGATCGGGGCTACACTCGCCTGCCTCTTCCTCTACGCCGTCTTCGGCAACGTCCAGCATCTCGGCGCGACGCTCCCCGGACCGGGCTACGCGGACTGGCAGGCGCTCCTCATGGAGATCGTCCTGACCTTCGGGCTGGTGAGCGTGATCCTCGGCACGGCGTCGGCGGCGCAAAACGTCGGGGCCATCGCGGCGCTCGGCGTCGGCGGGTACATCGCGCTGGCGGGACTCTGGGCGGCGCCCGTCAGCGGGACATCGATGAACCCCGCACGCTCGTTCGGGCCGGCCCTCGTGAGCGGCGACTGGACAAGCTACTGGGTGTACGTCGTCGGTCCGATCGCGGGTGCGTTGATCGCGGTCGGCTGCGCCTACATCCTGCGGGGACGCGGCGGCGGCATCATCGGTCGCGCCGCCGGATCCGGCGAGCTGGGACCCGGAGTGCTCGAGAAGACCAAGAAGCTCGCGTCCGAGATCGACCGCGGCGAAGTGGAGCCGACAGCCATCGCCGACGCCGACGCCGACAAGAAGCTTCTCTGATGAGCGCGGCGCGGCAACGCCGTGCCGGCCCACTCATGACCAGGGATGAGGAGTAGCCGCTCCTCACAGAAGGAGGCCCAGCTATGAGCACCGGCCAGAAGGCCGCAATGACGGTCGCCGAGCGCCGGACGGCCGGCAGAGAGGCGCGCAAGGCGGCCCCGCGCACCTCGCACAAGGCTTGGGCGCCGGCCGCCGGCCGCCCCGACCCGCTCGCGCTGTTGCGTGCTCAGGACGACGACCGCATGCAGGACCTGGTGCCGATCCGCTGGGGTCGCATGTCGGCCTCGCCCTTCGCCTTCTACCGCGGCGCGGCCGCTCTCATGGCGGCCGATCTGGCGCCGCTGCCGCGGACGGGCCTGATCGTGCAGCTCTGCGGCGACGCGCACCTCGCCAACTTCGGCCTGTACGGCTCGCCCGAGCGGGAACTGCTCTTCGACGTCAATGACTTCGATGAGACGCTGCCGGGGCCGTTCGAGTGGGACCTCAAGCGGCTCGCCGCGAGCTTCGTCCTGGCCAGCCGCACCAACGGTCTCGGGGACGATGTGGCTCGCGAGACCGTCCTCGCCGCCGTGCGCGCCTACCGCGAGCACATGACCACCTACGCCGAGATGCGCGAGCTCGACGTCTGGTACTCGCGCATCGTCGCCGACGAGCTGCTGCAGATCGCGCGCACCACAGAGGTTCCCAAGCGGGACAAGAAGCTCGTCAAGGCCGGGGTGAAGGCCGCCGAGAAGGAGCTCGACAGGGCGCGGGGCCATGACAATCTGCAGGCCGCGGGCAAGCTGACCGAGGTGGTCGACGGCAGCCGGCGCATCATCGACCAGCCGCCGCTCGTCACGCACCTCGAGCAGTTCGAGGAGGCAGAGCGCTCGTACCACCTCTACGAGCAGTACAAGACGACGCTCGAGGACGACCGGAGGGTCCTCCTCGAGCGGTATCGCATCGTCGACATCGCACGCAAGGTCGTCGGCGTGGGCAGCGTAGGCACGATCTGCGGGATCGTGCTCCTGCTCGGCCGCGACGTCGACGATCCCCTGTTCCTGCAGGTCAAGCAGGCCGGCCCGTCCGTGCTCGAACCGTACGTCGGGAAGAGCCGCTTCACGCACTGCGGCCACCGCGTCGTCGCCGGCCAGCGCCTGATGCAGGCGGCCAGCGACATCTTCCTCGGCTGGATGACCGGCAAGCCCGAAGGACTCCATTTCTACTGGCGCCAGCTGCGCGACATGAAGGGCTCGTTCGACACGACGACCTTCAAGGCCCCCGCCCTCGAGATCCTCGCCGGACTGTGCGGGTGGACGCTGGCCCGCGGGCACGCTCGCTCCGGCCACCGCGTCGCGGTCGCGGCCTATCTCGGCGCGAGCGACCGCTTCGACCACGCGATCGCCGACTTCGCGCTGGCGTACGCGGATCAGGCCGAGAAGGACTACGAGACCCTCCTGAAGGCCGTCAAGAAGGGTGACATCCCGGTCGAGGCCGGGGTCTGAGCGCGTGACCGGCGGGGCCTCCATGACGGTCTCGCACGAGGCCGAGGTCCGGGCCGGCTCATGCATCAGGACCTGCGGTTCGCCGAGGGCCGG
>CAIYOD010000050.1 GCA_903927755.1 uncultured Thermoleophilia bacterium
GAACAGCTTGTCCGTGTAGCGCATATCGAAGCCGGCGCCGTTGTCCTTCACCCAATACGTGGTCTCCTCCGCCTCCTGGCGGCAGCCGATCTCCACCCGCGGTTCGTCGGCGCCGGCCGTGAACTTGAAGGCATTGTCCAGGAGGTTGACCCAGACCTGGTGAAGCAGCGCGCGGTCGCCGATGGCGCCGGCGAGCCGACCCACCCGGACGCGGACGCTTCGCCGCTCGGCGACGAGCTCCTCGAGGACGCTCGCGACCAGCGCATCCATGTCCACCGGCTGGTCGGCGAGCTGCATGCGACCCAGCCGCGCGAAGGCAAGCAGGTCGTCGATCAGCTGACCCATGCGGCGCGTAGCGTCGACGATGTTGTCGCAGAGGTGCCGACCGTCGTCGCCGATGTCGTCGCCGTGGTCCTGCTGCAGGATCGTCGCGTACCCATTGATGGCACGCAGCGGGGTGCGCAGGTCATGGGACACCGAGTAGCTGAAGGATTCGAGCTCCGCAACGGCCTCCTCGAGCTGCGCGGTGCGTTCCGTCACGCGCGCCTCAAGGCTTTCGTTGAGGGTCCTGATCTCGGCCTCGGCCTTACGCCGCTCGGTGATGTCGCGGGACACGCCGAGGATCTCGACGACCTTGCCCTGGGCATCAGAGAGGAGAGTAGACGTGACCTCGGTCGGCACGATGCTCCCGTTCCGGCAGGGCTGATCGACGATGGCTGTCACCTGGCGAAGCTCGTCGTCGCCCGCCTCGATCGCAGCGATGAGGGCCGGCAGTCTGTGCGAGATCCGCGCGAACGATTCAGGCGTGAGGGACGCTTCCACGGGCTGCGCGAGGACCTGCTCCGGCGTGTAGCCGCGGAGGCGCGTGACCGAGGGGCTCACGTACTTGAAGCGCCCTGTGGCCACGTCCATCAGCCAGATCACGTCGGCGGTGTTCTCGGCGATGAAGCGGTAGCGCGTCTCGCTCTCGCGCAGCGCCCGCTCGGCCTCGATCCTGTCGGTGAGGTCGCGGGCGGCGGCGTAGATGACTGTGCCGCGGAGGAAAGACCGCCACTCGAGCCAGCGGTAGTCGCCGGCCCTCGTGCGCGCCCGGATGGCGAACGTGGTCTGCCCGCTGCCCTGCTGGAGCCGGTCGCGGGCGGCCAGCGTCACTCCCACGTCGTCGGGGTGGACGAAGTCCAGGAGCTGCCGGCCCTCAAGCTCGCTGACCGGGTAGCCGAGAGTGCGCTCCCACTCCGGGTTCAGGCGCCGGAGGTGACCGCGTACATCGACGATGCACAGCAGGTCGAGGCTCTCCGTGAAGAAGCCGTCCAGCTCGGCCGTCTTCTCGCGCAATTGCGCCTCGGCACGGTGCCGGCGGATGGCCACGGTGGCGAGGCGGACGAGGGTCTCGATGGTGTCCGCCGCGATGGGTCCAGGGGCGGCGCGCAAGCAGATCGACACGCCGCCGTACTGGTGATCCTCCCAGACGAAGCCGATGCCGTACGCCTCAGTGAGGCCGGTCAGGCGCTCGACTGCGGCGCAGGCGGCTTTCGGCAGCTGGTGCAGCGACAGCGTGTAGATGCCGCCGGGGAAGCGCTCGAGCTTGCCGGTGCGGAAGGTCGCGCGCTCCTCCGCGGCCATGCCAGTCATGGTGTAGGTGATAGCGAGAGGGTCGAGGCCGAAGATCCGCATGGCCGGGCCGATGATCTTCTCGAGGCCGGCCGTGGCGGTGATGCGGAACTCCTCCGTCTCGGGGAGGAGGGCGCTGGCGATGACGACGCTGCCCGGGAGGAGGTCGTGGACGGCACCCACCAGGGCCGCGTACAGCTCGTCCTCGGTCTCGGCGCCGATCAGCGCGACCAGTGCCTCGTCCACGACGCGCGTCTTCGCCACGGTCCGCCCTTTCCTTGCGCGCTCGCCAGTCTGGCGAGCGCGATTCCATTCTATCCCCCGCAGCGCCCGGCCCGGCCCCGGATGCCGGGCTCCCTGAGGTGTAGAGTGCAGGTGCGTGCGGGGCGCAGTCCGTCCTTGGCCGGGCCGAGCGATTGGGGTCGGAGATGCATGCGGAGGAGCTCCGCCGGTTCAACGACTGGGTGGTGTCATGGCCTGTCCAGGCCGCGGCCGCGGCCGCCATCATCGCCCTTGTCGTGATCGCCTTCGCGCGCTCGTCGCGGACGTTCGGAGAGGGGCCGGTGCGCACGCGGTTCCGCCTCGCCGTCGTGCTCCTCGGCGCCCTTCTCGTCCTTCAGGCGGTACTCACGGTCGCCGTCGGCCGCGTGGTCACGCCGGTCTGGCTGCAGGTGATCGAAGTGCTGTGGCTGTTCGCCTTGTGGCTGTACTACTTCTTCCGCCTTCTGACCGGACGACGGAGTGGCAAGGGCGACACTGAGACGCGGCGTCGCGGCGTCGCCCTTGATGACGCCATCTCCCGCTACGGGCGCGATCGGGACGAGCACGCGGCCGACGAGGACGATCTGCGCCCTGACCCCGCGGGTAGGCGCGCCCCCTGAGGCCGGTCCC
>CAIYOD010000051.1 GCA_903927755.1 uncultured Thermoleophilia bacterium
ATCGGGATCCGCTCGCGGCGCGTGTAGTTGACGAGTTGCACCTTCGCAAACTCGGCGTTGGGGATCGTGACGAGCGACTGGTCGAGCCCACGGATCCGCGTCGAACGCAGGCCGATCTGCTCGACGCGCCCGCGGACATCGCCATACTGGCATTCGTCGCCGATCCGCACCGGCTTGTCGGTGAACAGGACGACGCCGGCGATCAGATTCTCGATCGAGTATTGCGCCGCCAGCGCCACCGCCAGGCCGCTCGCCCCGAGCCCAGCCAGGAGCGGCGCTACCGGGATGCCGAGGGAATCGGCCGCCTGGATGCTGATCCAGGCGACGACGACAAACGTGCAAACTCGACACGCCAGCCGGAGGAGCTGCACGTCGACCCCGTCGCCGCGCCGTGCCCGGGTCCGGACGAGGATCTCCGTAACCCGCGACATGATCGCCATCACCGCGGCGATGGCGCCGGCGTAGAGGGTGAGGCGGAGCGTGAGCTTGGCGGCGATGAGCGAGTCGCCGGTGAGCCGCACCTGGAAGGTGACGAGCCAGTCAGCCACGAGGCTGCCGACGGCAAGGACGACCGGGAGGAGAAAGCTCGTGATCGAGCGGGCCCAACCGGGACGGAAGACGTGCGGCAACGACGAGGCGAGGAAGGCCACGAGGCCGAAGACGACGGCGAGCATGACCGCCGCGCACCACTGCCAAACCGTCTCGCCGAGCACCACCGTGTGGGCCCAGGCCGGGAGGGTGCGGATGAACGACTCGGGGATCAGATCGCCACCGACGGTCACGTAGGCGTTGTAGAGCCCGGGGCTGCCGGCATCCGCCTTGTACGGTCGGCTTCGCACCCGAGCGAAGAAGCTTTCGGCCCTTGTCACCGCTTCGGGGGAGAAGACAAAGTCCCCCTGGCGTGGGCCGGTTTCGATCCGCACGAGCATGATCTCGGTTCCGGGGATCCGCCAACGCGTGATCGAGTCGGCCTTCACGCCGGCAGCATCGGGAATGGCCGAGTCTGCCGGGATCGGGATCCGGTCGAAGACTTCCTTCAGGCATGTGGCAGCCTCGCGCCCCTTTGATGTGGCAAGGGACGGGGCGAACTCGGTGAGATCGAGGCAGGTGAGGGTCTGGGTGATAAGGTGGGCATTCTCGGCCCGCGTCTCGGCGGTGAGGCCGCCGCGCATGTTGCGGAAGATGCGGTCTGTGGCGTCGCGGAAACTGCGGAGGGTCGCCCGCGGACTCGAGGTGTCGAGAGGCGCCAGCGGAGACGTGGCCGCGGTGAGCGTCGCGTGGGCATCGTCGGGAGGAGGCATGTTGAGCGCCACCGGCATGACGTCGTTGGCCTGGTGGGTTAACGCCGACACGGGCGTTGGCGCCGGCGTGACGGCGGCGATCTCGGCCGGCTCATTGGCGGCGGCCCGTGGCGGCAGCGGGGCTGGCAGCGCTTGAGAAACCGCTGGCGGCGGGGCTGAAGTGATCGGCATGGAAAGCGCGGTCATGGCCGGGGCCTGCGCGGGGACGGTGGCCTGATTGGCCGCGACCTCAGCAGGGTGCTCGCCGATCCCGTCCTCGATGAGCACCGACGGCGGCTGCGTGAGAAGGTCGGCGACGGAGGCGGCGATGGGTGTGAGGAAGGAAAAGGTGTGATGGGTGAGCCGGTGCCAGACGTGGGCATCTTGCCACGCGGAGAGTGCGCCCCACGTCAGGCCGCCAACAGTGACGGCGACGATGAACGGCACG
>CAIYOD010000052.1 GCA_903927755.1 uncultured Thermoleophilia bacterium
CCTTTCCGGGTGAAGCTACGACGCTGGTGTCGTTGTTACGACAGCACGCGCACGTTGGTCGCCTGCGGCTTGTTGTTCTTGCCGGTGCCCTGCTCGAACGACACGGCCTGACCCTCGTCAAGGGACTTGAAGCCCTCGCTCTGGATCTCCGAGAAGTGAACGAAGAGGTCGTCGCCGCCCTCGTGCTCGATGAAGCCGTAACCCTTGTCGGCGCTGAACCACTTTACTTTGCCTGTTGCCATGCTGATATCAATCCCTTCGCCCACATCGGGGCAAACAAAAACGACGCGACTACCGCATAGAAGTGCGGTGTGTCACGTCGCAATCCTGCGGGCCCGCTCGGCCCGTCTTCGAACATCATAGCAGATTCCGCGGCGCGGCGCCAGGGGCCGGCAGAGCCGACGACGACGGTCTGCGCCCCCCGGTTTGACAGCCGCATGCGCCGTCCCTAATATCGATACGATGTCGTTTCGTTATTAAGGAGTCCCATGAGCGTCCACGAAGACGCAGGAGAAAGGCGCGCACGGGCCGGCCGGCCTCGAGACCCGCGCCTGGATGAGGCCGTCGTCGCGGCCACCCTTCAGCTTCTGGCCGAAGAAGGCTACGCGCAGCTCACCGTGGAGCGGATCGCGGCACGAGCCGGCGTCGGCAAGGCCAGTCTGTACCGGCGCTGGCCTGACAGGGTGTCGATCGTGCTCGAGGCCGTGAGCCGCAATCCGGAGCGCCCGTCGGCGCCCGACACCGGCAGCCTGCGCGGCGACGCCCTCACCTACCTGCGGACCCTCGTGTGCTACCGCTCGCTCCACTTCGACGCCATCTCCGCGATCAGCGGCGAGGCGCTGTCGGACGAGCGCTTTGGCGACGCCTTCCGGGCCGGAATGACCGAGCCGACGATCGCCGGCCTGCGCGTGATCCTCGAGCGAGCCGTCGAGCGCGGCGAACTCCCCGCCGGGACCGACGTCGCCCTCCTCAGCTCGGTCCCTCCGGCGCTGCTGCTGGCGCAGCGGCTGGTCGCCGGGCGGCACCCGGACGAAGCCTTCGCGGAGCGGATCGTCGACCAGTTCTTCTCGCCGGCCGGCGAGCTTCCCGCTCCAGATCCTGTGGACCCCGATGAAAGTGAGCTCCCGTGACCACCGCAACGCGCATCTACGAGCGCCGCTGGAAGATGCTCGCCGTGCTCTCTCTGAGCATGATGATCATCGGGCTCGACAACACCATCGTGAACGTCGCGTTGCCCACGCTGCAGCGCCAGTTCACCGCTTCGGCCTCGGACCTGCAGTGGATCGTCGACGCCTACCTGCTGGTCTTCGCGGCGGCGCTGCTCACCATGGGCACGCTCGGCGACCGCTTCGGGCGCAAGCGGGCGCTGCAGGGCGGCCTCATCCTCTTCGGCGGCGCCAGCGCGGCCGTGATCTTCGCCGACGGCGTGACCCAGCTCATCGTGCTGCGCATCCTCATGGGCCTAGGCGCGGCGCTGATCATGCCCGCCACGCTGTCGATCATCACCAACGTGTTCCCGCGCGAGGAGCGCGGCCGCGCCATCGGCGTGTGGGCGGGCACGGCGGCCATCGGCATCGGCCTCGGTCCCCTGGCCGGCGGATTGCTCCTCGAGGTCTTCTCGTGGAGCTCCGTCTTCCTGATCAATGTCCCGGTGGCGATCGTGGCGCTGCTCCTCGGCATCAAGCTGGTACCTGATAGCCGCGATCCGGCGCCGGGCGCGTTCGACCTGATCGGGGCGACGCTCTCGGCCACGGCGCTGCTGGCGCTCGTGTGGTCGGTGATCGAGGCTCCGTCTCGCGGCTGGACGAGCACGGCCGTGATCGCCGGGCTGGTGGCGGCCGCACTGCTGACGACCGGGTTCATCGCCTGGGAGCGCCGCGTCGCGTCGCCGATGCTCAACCTCGCCTACTTCCGCAACCCGCGCTTCAGCATCGGCTCGCTGGCGATCTCGATCATCTTCTTCTCGCTGATGGCGGCGATCTTCGCGCTCACGCAGTTCCTGCAGTTCGCGCTCGGGTACAGCGCGCTCCAGGCGGGCGCGACGATGGTCCCGCTCGCGCTCGGGCTGATGCTCAGCGCCATCAACAGCAGCCGTCTCGTCGCGAGGTTCGGCACTAAACGCGTGGTGGCCGTCGGCATGCTCCTGCTCGCGCTCACGCTGTCGGCCACCGTGCTGTGGACGCCCGCGCTCTCGGCCTGGCTGGTCACCTCCTGGCTGTTCGTGCTCGGCCTGGCGATGGGCTCGGTGATGGCCCCCGCGACCGACGCAGTGATGGGCTCGGTGCCCCCGGCCAAGGCCGGCGTCGCCTCCGCGATGAACGACGTGACCCGGCAGGTCGGCGGGGCGCTGGGGGTGGCGATCGTCGGCTCGCTCATCGGCACCATCTACACCAGCAGGGTCGGCGACGCGGCGGCGGGCCTGCCCGCGGCGCTGCGCGGACCCGTCGAGGCGTCCATCGGTGGCGCCAACGCAGTCGCCACGCGCCTGCCCTCAGCCGCGGGCGCTCACCTCACGTCAGCCGCGGCGGATGCCTTCACCACGGCGCTGGGGTACGGCCTGCTGGCCGCCGCGGCCGTCGCTCTGATCGGCGCCGGCATCGTCATGTGGCGGCTCCCGGCGCGCCACGGCACGGCGACCAAGGCGGAGGAGCCGTTGGGATCGCTGGCGGCGGCAGCGGAAGCGAAGAGCTGATGACGGCCCGGGCCCGGGTGTCAGAGGAGGCGCCGCTCCAGCCCGCCGACGATGATCTCGAGTCCCTCCTCGTAGGCCGCTTCTGAGAGCGTGGCTGGCATGCGGTCGGCGAGCTCACTCGTCCCCTGGTCGAGCTCGTCGTGCGGCGCCGTCGAGCGCCGCATCACCGCTTGCGTCTCCAGGAGGAGGAAGCCCGTCTCGAACGCGTCGAGCACGCTCCAGACCTCGACGAAAGCCTCGATCGGTGCGCCCAGCGCGACGTAGAAATCGCGCAGGCGGCGGGCGAAGTCGAGCAGTGGAGGCTTGTCGCTGGCCGCGGCGGCGACGAGCGCGAAGGCGCGCGGATGCCGCAGCGCCATCGCGCGCAACGAGCGGCCGACCTGCTTGGCGCCGTCCCGCCAGCTGAGGCCGGAGCTGATGGTCAGGTCCATCTCGACGACGAGCAGGGCTACGATGTCCGCGACCAGAGCCTCCCTCGACGGCACGTAGTGGTAGAGCGTCATCGTGCCCACGCCAAGCTCGGCGGCCACCTTGCGGAGGCTGAGCGCCTCCGAGCCATCGCGGTCGACGACGGCCAGCGCCGCCCGCGCGATCGAGTCGCGATTCAGGTGCGCGTGGCGGTTTCCCCTCGGGTCCTTTGACATCTGGACGAGTTTATCAGAGGATACTCGTACAGTGTACGAGTCCAGTCTCCCGCGCATGCCGCCCACGATCAGGAGGAAAACGTGAAACGCTTCATCTCGACTGTCATCCTTGCCTTGGCACTGTTGCTCGCGGTCGCCGCGGCGCCGGCGCTCGCCGCGCCGCGCACCATCGTCGAACGACCGGCCGTGGCCTCCGCCGAGGCCCTCACGCAGCAGCTCCAGGCGGTCATGGCCGACCAGGTCATGCCGATCCTGGCCATGCAGGCCGTGGTCGTGAAGGACGGCAAGGTCGTCTACGTGAAGAGCCTCGGCCCGCGGTACGTCGACAACGCCGTGCCGGCCAACGACCTGCCGGTCATGAACGACACCAAGTACCGCATCGCCTCGATCTCCAAGCTGGTCGCGGCGATCGGCGTCATGCAGCAGGTGGAGAAGGGCAGGATCAAGCTCGACGCCGACGTGAGCCGCTACCTCGGCTTCACGTTCCGCAATCCCAACTTCCCGGGCGAGAAGATCACCGCCCGCATGCTGCTCTCGCACACGTCGTCCCTGCGTGACGGCGACTACTACACCTTCCCCGCCACCGACAAGCTCAGCGACTACGTGACTCCGGCGGGCGCCCACTTCGAAGACGGCGCGCGCTGGCAGACGCCGATCGCGGGGACGAACGCCGGTCCCAGCGGCCACTACTTCTCCTACCAGAACCTCAACTACGGCGTGCTCGCCACCATTCTCGAGTCGGTCACGCATCAGCGCTTTGACCGCTACATGCGGGCGCACGTACTCAAGCCGCTCGGCTGCGACGCCAGCTACGACGTGCGCGCCTTCTCGCGCAAGGATCTGGCCAAGGTCGGCGTGCTCTACCGCAAGATGGACGACCAGGGCGCATGGGACACGGCCGGCCCGTGGTACCCGCAGGTCGACGACTACCGCGGCGTGCGGCCGCCGGCGCCGGTGGGCTCCGTCCACTACGTGCCCGGCACCAACGCGACCTGGGAGTCTCCTCAGGGCGGTCTGCGCATCTCCGCCCTGGACCTCTCGAAGGTCATGCGCATGCTCATGAACAACGGCAGCTTCCGCGGTCACCGGCTGCTCGAGCCGGCCACCGTGCGCCTGATGTTCAAGCCCGAGTGGACCTACGACGCGGCCGCCGACAACGGCGACACCCAGGGCTGGTGCGCGGAGTGGGGTCTGGGCGTGCAGATCCTCAAGAACGACCCGGACGTCGGCGACCGGCTTCTGCCCACCCCCGACAGCCCGCACTGGAAGGGCCACCTGGGCGAGGCCTACGGCATGATCAGCAACATGCTCTTCGACCGGCGGACCGGCGACGGCTACATCTACTACAGCGCCGGCATGGGAGCTGACCCGTTCGAGCACTGGAGCGACTACGCACCGGCGTTCTTCAGCTTCGACTCGGCGATCGTCCAGGCGATCTTCGAGAACTACTTCAGCAAGTAGAACGGACGCATCATCGAGGCAACGACGGAGGGGGCCGGCCGGCCCCCTCCGTCGTCTGCCGGCACTACCTCGAGGTCTACCCGGGGGAGCGGGCGCACCAGCGAAGAGTCACGAAGGCGGACTGATCGCCGGCGGCTGCCAGCCGCTGCCGTCCAGGATGCCCTGGATGCGATCCGGCTTGGGCGCCATCAGCCGCCACATCACCTCGAAGCCCTGCCCGGCCGGGGTCGGCAGCCAGTTGGCGGCCTGCGCCGGGTCCGTAGGCTCGGCGGACTGCAAGTAGATGTCCACCGAGCCGTCGGGGTTGCGCGTCAGCGCTGACCGGTCGTTGAACTGATAGCGCTTGATCGGGTTCGGGACCAGGAACCCCTGGAGGCTGTAGACGGTCACCGTCCAGCCCTGGTTCACCGGTGGCAGGGACTGGAGGTGCATCACGTAAGCGCTCGACCCGTCCAGCGGCGCGCCGCTGCGGTCGGTCGAGCTCATGGCGAAGACCGCCACATCCGAGGTGAACGCCCCGAGGCCGATCGTGGCGACCACGGCCCGCAGCCGGTAGTCGATGCCATAGCGGCCGAACCCGCCGAGCAGGTAGCCGTTGTGCTGCTCGAACCCGGCCCGGAACAGGGACGCGAGGTCCGCCTTGATCTGCGCCGGGCCCGCGGCGACGGCCGCCTCCAGCCCTCTCACGGTGTCGCGGCTGAGCTTCCGGCTCCCCGTCACCCGCATGCCCGGCCCGATCCCGACGCTGGCGAACCGCCGCAGCGACGCGCTGTCACGGGCCGGCGGCGGGAAGCGCTCCAGCTGCCGGCCCAGCGCGTCGAAGAACCGCAGGCCGCGCGGCAGGTGGAAGGTCGTCACCGTGGTGCGCGGGTTCGCCGGCCGCTTCTGCTGGTAGTCGGTGCCGTAGCCGCTGAGCGGCGTGAGCCTGTAGCCGTCCTGGATGCGGTTCACGTTCTTGACGTCCCACGCGCCGCGCAGCTGGGTCGAGCCGATGATCCACAGCCGCGAGTAGCGGACGTTGAGGCGGTGGGTGCCCGGCGGGATCGGCAGGCCGTGGTGGCCGGGCCCGCAGAGCACGTACCAGCCCGGCTGCGTCTGGTGCACGCTGCCCAGATTCCTGATGTTCGTCGTGTACGGGTCGATGAGGCCGAGGACGAAGTAGTGGTTCGGCACCCGCGGCACGTGCAAGACCTGCGGCTCCCGCCTGAGGTCGACCCACGCGATCGACGAGAGCGAGTTGGCGCCCGGGGCGACGACGGCCGTGCTGTCAGGGTCGTTCAGCTTGCGCACGTTGTGGAACCGGTTCACCGGCCCGTAGGCGCGCCGCGAGACGTCGATGCTCGTCATGGTGCGGAACGTGATGTTCGTCTCGAGCAGCGGCAGCCCGTAGGTGTACGCCTCGAGCCCGATGCGGTACGCCCTGTCGTACTGCGCCTGCGTGGCCGCGGCCGTGCCGGCCGTCGCCAGCAGCACGGCGGCGGCGAGGCTCGCGGCGACCACGAAGCGCGCGTCGAGCACCAAGCGCGCGAGGCTCGCGGCGAACACTGCGGACGCGCCCGACTCGCGTGAGATCGCTCCGTGCATGGGTCGGCTCCCCTTCCCTCCCGTGGACTCCGCTGGGAGCCTACCCACCTGACCCGCCGCGACGACCCCGTTGGCGGCGGATCGGCAGCCTTCCAGCGCCTCCCGACGAAAGAGGAAGCGCCCGGCCTGGCCGATCCCTTCCGGCCAGGCGCCAGAGTGCCACGATTGCCGACTGGGCCATATTCTCGCGTGGCAGCGGGCGCTCTTGACGGCGATGTTTCCCAAGAGTACTATGTTTCCTGTATCAGGAAACATAACTTATACAGGAAACATCATGTCAGCCGAATCTGATCTGATCACCCAAGCGGAGCGGCTCCTCGCAGACAGCCTCGGCCGGGGGTGGGCGGTGCGTCGCGTCGACGAACCCGTCCGCGAGCCCGGCATTCTCCAGCCCGACGCGATCCTCATGGTGACAGCTCCAGACGGGAGCAAGGCCCTGCAGATGGTCGAGGCCAGACAGCGCGCGTTCCCGCGCGACGTCAGCAGTTGGCTGCGCGCGCTGCGGCCGGTGCCCTCCGACTCCTCATACTTGCTAGTCTCGCAGTTCCTGAGCCCGAGGGCGCGCGCCCTCCTGGAGCAAGCGGACGTGAACTACATCGACGTGACCGGGAACATCCTGTTCCGCATCGAGCGACCCAGCGTCTTCGTTCGTCGACAAGGCGCCAAAAAGGACCCGGCACCCCCCGATGAGTCCGCGCGGTCGCTCCGCGGGGCGAAGGCGGCGCGGGTGGTACGTGCGCTGTGTGACTACCGCGAGCCGGCGACATCTCGCTCCGTCGCGGCTCGCGCTGACGTGACCCCGGGCTACGTCTCAAAGATCATCGGGCTTCTGGAGCGAGACGCGCTCGTCGAGCGTGAAGGGAAGGGACCAGCGAAGCCGATCACGCGCGTGCTCTGGGCTGATCTCATTCGTCGCTGGAGCGCCGACTACCGCTTGCTCGAGTCGAACGCCGCGCGGCTGTTCCTGGCGCCACAGGGAGTCCCTGCGTTTCTCGGAGACCTTGCCGGCTGGGCGCTTCGAACGCCGGGCGGCCGCTACGCCGTGACCGGATCCTTCGCCGCAGCCGAGCGCGCACCGGTCGCGCCACCGTCGCTGCTCGTCTGCTACGTCGATGCCCCGATCGGCGTCGCCGAGAAGACCGGGCTCGTGAGGGCGACGAGCGCGGGCAACGTCTACCTCTGCGAGCCTCTCGACCCAGTCGTGTTCGAGCGCACCTGGACCCAGGGCGAGACGGTCTACGCCACGCTTTCGCAGGTCGTGGCCGACTGCCTCACAGGCCCCGACCGCATGCCGGCCGAGGGCGATGCGCTGCTCGAGTGGATGGCGGCCAACGAGGAGTCTTGGCGACTCCATGCATGAGAGCCCCGCTCCCGACCCGCTCTACGTCGCCGCGCGTCGCGTCCTGCTCGACGGCCTCGAGACTCTTGGCCGGCAGCGCTCAGCGGCGATCCTGGTCGGGGCACACGCGGTGTACCTGCGGGTGGGCGACGGCGATCTCGCCACCACGCCCCACACCACCGACGCGGACCTCGCCCTCGACCCAGCACGCCTCGGCGGCGACCCGCTGCTGAACGAGGCGCTCCGCGCCGCCGGCTTCTGGCCGAAGACGGGAACCGGCGGACCTGTTGTCGGTTCGTGGGTGAGCGAGCAACTGGTCGATGAGTCAGCCGTGAACATCGACCTCGATCTGCTGGTCCCTGAAGCGGTCAGCGGTGAGGGGACTCGAGCGGCGCGGCTGGGCGTTCAAGGCGATCGTCTCGCCCGCAGGGCGTTCGGCCTCGAACTCGCCTTGGTCGACAACGACCTCATGGTCGTCGGCTCGCTGGACGCAGATCCCAGGAGCTTCGAGGTCCACGTCGCCGGCAGCGCGGCCCTGCTCATCTCAAAGGTGCACAAGGTGGCGGAGCGACTCGATGATCCGCGACGCAACGATCACATCGCCAAGGATTCGCTCGACATGCTGCGCCTGTTGCGCGGTAAGGACCTCGACGCCACCGCGCGCATCCTGCGGCGAGCCCGATCGGCAGAGCTGGGGGTGCCTGATGCGGCGGTCGCGGCAGCGATCGCGACCACCGTCGAACAGGGCCTGATCATCCTCAGCGGCGAGTTCTCGCGCGAGTCCGCGCGCGGGTGCGCCCTCGCCGGTCGAGCCGCAGCGGGGCGGGATGACCCCGCCATCATCGCGGCTTCACTCGCGGCGTTGGTGCAGCGTCTCCTCGGAATGCTGTAGGCGCGACGAGCACCGGTGAGGGAGAGAAGTTGGAGGCGACGGCGTGAGGCGTCTTGTCGGCAACGTGTCGGCTATCGCGCAACTGCCTCGCAAGCCGATGCGCGTGCTTCGTGGCAGGGCGGAACCGCTCCCCGATCTGTCACGACTCGCCTGGGAGGCGATCCGCTCACGGCGCCTTCAAGACATAGCGCCCCGTCTTCCTGGTCCCGACCTTCTCCACAAGCCCGGCCTCGATCAGCGGTCGCAGCAGGTCCATCGCCCCCTGCCTCGAGACGCCGAGCGCCGCCCAGATCTCGGCCGGGGCCATGCTGCCCTGGTCGCGCAGCAGCTGCAGCAGCCGCTCCTGGCGCGGTCGCAGCACCAGCTTCGTCTGCGTGGTCACGTTGAGAGCCTGCATGCGCAGCCACACCCGATCCAGCGTGGAGCGCAATCCCTCAGCGCAGTACTCGAGCCAGGCCGTCAGGTCCCCTCCCTGGGCGCGCACGGCCTGCAGTGCCGCGTAGTATCGCGGTCGGTCCTCCCAGTAGTACTCGTCCACGGAAATGATGTGGTGCGTGTCGAAGCCGCGGCGGTAGAGCTCCCAGAGGGCGAGCGCGCGCCCGGCGCGGCCGTTGACGTCGCCGAAGGGATGGATGGCCTCGAAGCGGTAGTGGAGGATCGACGAGCTGAGGACCGGTGAGACCTCACCGGCTGGGCCGTTCCACCAGTCGAGCAGCTCCTGCATGAGGCCCGGGACCAGGTCAGGTCGGCGCGGGAGGAATCCGCCGACCTGCACCATGATCGTGCGGTAGCGCCCCGGCTGGTCTCGATGACGCACGACACTCCGTGCTTGAGCTCGCCAAGGGCAAGTTCACCACCGACCCTGCCCGTCACAGCGGCGAGGGCATCTTCTTCTCGTCGCGCATGTTCGACGAGTTCGTCATCCTCTCGGGCGAAGTCCTCTTCTCGCACGAGTCTCCGGACGTCGAGGAC
>CAIYOD010000053.1 GCA_903927755.1 uncultured Thermoleophilia bacterium
CGCGCGCCGTACCCGCGAGGCCCTCGCGGCCGGTCGTCCGTCGAGCATCGTCAAGTTCGCCGGCAGCATCGACCAGGTGACGACGCATCACCTCTTCCAAGCGATGGCCGAAGGCGACGCGCTCGCCAACGAGATCTGGGCGGAGTCCATCAACTACCTCGGCCGCGGCCTCGGCGCGGTGATCAATACCTTCAACCCGGATGTAATCGTGGTCGGCGGCGGCGTGACCGCGGCCGGCGACGCGCTCTTCGTCCCGATGCGCAAGAGCGCCAACAACTACGCCTTCCCGCGCCTCTCGGCGGTCTGTTCGATCGTCCCGGCCGGTCTCGGCGGCAACGTGGGCGTCGTCGGCGCGGCGGCCTGCGCCTTCGAGCACGTCAGCTGAGCGCGCCCTCGCCGTGATGCGCGTCTCCGTCGTCATCCCGGCGTTCAACGAGGAGAAACTTCTGCCGGCGACGCTCGCAGCCATCCGCGGCGCCACCCTCGCCTTCGAACAGCGCGGGTGGACCTGGGAATGCGTGGTCTGCGACAACAACTCCACCGACGGCACGGCGGCCGGCGCCCGCGCGGCCGGCGCGGTGGTCGTCTTCGAACCGGTGAACCAGATCGGCCGCGCTCGCGATGCCGGCGCCCGGGCCGCGACCGGCGAATGGCTGGTCTTCATCGACGCGGATTCGACCCCCTCCGCGGCGCTCTTCGCGGCCATCGCCGACCAGATCTCCGCGGGTCGCGCGCTCGGTGGCGGGAGCACCGTCGAGCTGGAGCCAGGCACGCCGCGCTATGCCCGGTTCGTCTGCGGGTGCTGGAATCTTTGGAGCCGCCTCGCCGGCTGGGCCGCCGGGTCCTGCGTCTGGGTCGAGGCTTCCGCGTTCCGCGAGGCCGGCGGCTTCGGTACCGAATACTACGCCGGCGAGGAGGTCTTCCTGAGCCGTCGGCTCAAGGCCGTCGCCCGTCGCCGTGGACGCCGCTTCGTCATCCTGTCCGACCACCCGCTGCGCACGTCCTCGCGCAAGCTGAAGCTCTACACCGTCACCGAGGCGGCCCGTTTCTTCTTTCGTATGCTCTTCACCGCCGGGCGCGCGGCGAAGCGGCCCGAGAACTGCGATATCTGGTACGACGGCCGGCGCTGAGCGCGCTCAGAGTCGTTGCCGCTTCCACTTCGGGATCGGGAAGACGGTGATCTTGTCCGAACGCACCTCGACGTCGTCGCGGTGGCGCAAGGCCTTGGCCTCGGCGTCCGTGACGATCTCGTAGTGCCGCGCGGCCGTGATGAGGTCGGCGATCTCCCAGCAGTCCTTGGGATTGTTCACCCATTTCTCCGGCGGCAGGCGGCTCAGGTCGTAGGGCTTGGAATAGGTGCGCAGGGTCTTGCGCGGTCCCTTGGCGTATTCGTGGAAGTAGGACATCGCGAGCTCGCGGACACTGCGGTACACCGGGTCGCGCCAGCGGAGGCAGACGTAGTTGGTCTTCGAGATGGCGCCCCACTTGCCGTTCACCCGGAAGGGCGCGATGACATGGTCCATGTCCTGGTGCGCGCTGAAGTCCAGGAGCAGGGGAGGGTGGCCCTGCAGCCAGAGCGCGAACGCGGCGACCATGGCGCCTTCGATGCAATGGGCGCGGCGGTGCTTCAGCGTCTGTTCGACGGAGCGGGCGGTGTCGCCCTCCGGCTCGAAGTTCTGCGGGAAATCGACGAGGAAGTCCTGGATGGCCCGCGGCGTCGACAGTCGCGCGAGCGTGCGGGCCGCCGGGAGGCTGAGGCCGCGCTTCTGCGCGAGTCGGATCCGGGCGGCGAGCGACATGCCTTCAGGTCTAGGCGACCGCCCCGATTCCTCAAGGAGCGAGTGCGCCCCTCTGCTTTCGGATTGGCTAACCGGCCAGCCGGCGTTTGCTCTCCTGCGTCCGCCATGCCGATCTCCGAACTCACCTGCGCCGGCTGCGGCGGCAACTGACATGGACGCCC
>CAIYOD010000054.1 GCA_903927755.1 uncultured Thermoleophilia bacterium
CTGGCGCTGGCCAACAAGGAGAGCATGGTCGCCGGCGGGCCGTTCGTGCTGGACGCGGCCCGCCGCAGCGGCTCGCCGATCCTGCCGGTGGACAGCGAGCACAGCGCGCTGTTCCAGTGCATCGCCGGCGGCGGCGCCACTGCCGGCGTGGCCGGCGCCGGCGGGGGAGAGGCGGCGCTCGAAGAGCTGCTGCTGACCGGGTCGGGCGGCCCCTTCCGCGGCCACACCGCCGCGGACCTGGCCGCCGTCACGCCCGACGAAGCGCTCGCACATCCCAACTGGTCGATGGGGCCCAAGATCAGCATCGACTCGGCCACGCTCATGAACAAGGGCCTCGAGCTCATCGAGGCTCACTACCTGTTCGGCGTGCCGTACGAGGACATCACGGTCGTGCTCGACCCGCGCAGCACGGTGCACAGCATGGCGCGGTTCTCCGACGGCGCGATCCTCGCCCATCTGGGCGTGCCCGACATGCGCACGCCGATCGGCTGGGCGCTCGCCTATCCGGAACGGCCGGCGCTGCCGCAGGTGCGCCGGCTGGACCTGTTCGCCACGTCCATCGCGTTCGCGCGACCCGACACGGAGACGTTCCGCTGCCTCGCCCTGGCCGAAGCGGCCGGGACCAGGGCGATGCTGGCCGAGCGAGAAGCGGTTGCGGCCGGGGCGGGCCCGAGGACGGTCGCCGCCCCGATCGTCCTGAATGCTGCCAACGAGGTCGCCGTGGCGGCGTTCCTCGAGCGCCGGCTCGGCTTTCTCGGCATCGCCGAGGTCGTCGAGGCGAGCCTAGACCGGCTCGGCGACCAGACGGTGGCGTCGCTGGACGACGTGTACGCCTGCGACGCCGAGGCGCGCAGCCTCGCCGCCGAGACCATCGCGATTCTTGCCTGAGCGCGGCCTCCACGGACCTCGGGATCGGCGGTCTTACGAAGAGCGGATCGGCGTGCCGCGAACCTCGCGGCCCGCGGCGGCGTTAATGTGGACGTAATGTCCAGCGGGTATCGTGGGAGCATATGACTGATGACGTGACACAGGACGGCTTGGACCCGGCGCCTCCCGAACGCGAGGCGGAGCCTCAGCCCGAGACGCCGCGGCGCGCCCTGAGCCCCTGGTCGCTGCTGCTCGGCGTCGCCGTCGTGGCGGCGCTGCTGCTCGGGCAGTGGGTGCTGTTGGTGGCCATCCTCGGCCTGGCTCTTCTCATCACCGTCCACGAGTTCGGGCACTTCATTGCCGCGAAGTCGTTCGGCATGCGCGTCGAGAAGTTCTACATCGGCTTCCCGCCGGCAGCCCTGCGTCGCACCTGGGGTGAGACGGAGTACGGCATCGGCATCATCCCGCTCGGCGGCTTCTGCAAGATCAGCGGCATGATGCCGGAAGAGGAAGTCCCCGAGGGCACCGGCGACCGCGTCTACTACAAGAAGGCCATCTGGAAACGGAACATCACCATCGCCGCCGGCCCGTTCATGAACTTCCTCGCCGCGGCGGTCATCCTCATCCTGTTCGTCGGTATCCAGGGCGTGGCCCAGGGCCCGACGCTCACGCTGAGCACGGTCGAGAAGGGGAGTCCGGCGGCCGTCGCAGGGCTCGTCGCCGGCGACAGGATCGTGGGCGCGGACGGCCAGACGTTCGCCACCTGGGACGAGGCCACCGCGTACTTCCGCGCCCGCCTCGACAAGTCCATCGAGCTCACGTACCAGCCGGCTTCCGGCGGCCCCGAGAAGACCGTCACGGTCACGCTGGCGCCAAAACCGGGTGAGCCCAAGGTCGGCTATCTCGGCGTCAGCCCGACCGCCGTGTACGAGCGCCCCGGTCCGGTCAAGGCCGTCACGCTCGGCCTCACCGGGTTCAAGGAGGTCGTCGTCGGCACCTTCACCGGCTTCTGGTGGCTGCTCAGCGGCAAGATCAGCGCGACGGGGCCCGACGGAGCCGTTGGGCCGATCGGCATCATCGACGTCAGCCGCGAGGCAGTGCAGCAGAGCTGGTATCCGATCCTGCTCGCGTTCCTCAGCTTCAACCTCGGCCTCATCAACCTGCTCCCGATCCTGCCGTTCGACGGCGGGCACATCGCCATGAACGTCGTCGAGAAGATCCGCGGACGGCGCCTGGACGCGCGCGTGTTCGAGCGCATGATCGCGTTCGGCACCGTGCTGCTGGTGATGCTGTTCATCTTCCTCACGTTCAACGACGTGAAGAGGCTGTTCGGCGGATAGAGGTGCGCCGCCGCCGCGTGCCGTAGGATTGGCGCATGGACGGACTGACTCTCGTGACCGGCGGCGCCGGGTTCATCGGTTCCCACGTCGTGGACGCGCTCCTCATGAGCGGCTCCGACGTGCGCGTGCTCGACGACTTCAGCACCGGCAAAGAAGAGAATCTCGACGGCGCCTGGGCCCTGGCGGCCCAGGGCGGCGCCGGACTCCAGGTCATCGAGGGCGACGTCCGCGACGAGGTGCGGATGCGCGACGCGGCCGACGGCTGCGAGGCGATCGTCCACTTGGCGGCCGTGCCGTCCGTCGCGCAGTCGATGGAAGATCCCGTGGGCTGCGACTCCGTCACCCACGGGGGCACGGTCAACGCCGTCCGCCAGGCCGTCGAGGCCGGCGCGGAGCGCTTCGTGCTTGCCTCGAGCTGCGCGGTGTACGGCGATGCGGCGGAGCTGCCCATCGCCGAGACCACGTCGCCGCGCCCGCTGAGTCCGTACGCCGGCGCCAAGCTGGCGTCCGAGGGCGTCTGCGCCGACGCCGCCGACGCGGGCCAGCTCACTGCCGTGTGCCTCCGTTTCTTCAATGTGTACGGGCCGCGCCAGGATCCCGGCTCGGCCTACTCCGGCGTCATCAGCCGCTTTCTCTCGGCCGCGGCTGCCGGCGAGCCCGTGACCATCTACGGGGACGGCCGCCAGTCACGCGACTTCGTGTACGTCGCCGACGTGGTCGCCGCCATCCTCGCCGCGCTGCAGCGGGCGCTCACCGGCACTTCGGTGCTCAACGTCGGCACCGGACGCCAGACCGACCTGTTGCAGATCCTCGACGTGGTCGAGGAGCGCTCGGGGAGGAAGCTGGAGCGCCGCCTGGAGCCGGCGCGCGAGGGTGACATCCGCGACTCGCGCGCCGACGCCGGCCGCTCCCGCTGGGTGCTCGGCTGGGAGGCCGAGATCGGCCTGCCCGCCGGCCTCGCCGCGACGTGGGAGTGGTTCACCGCCGGAGACAGCGGTGCCTAGCCGGCGGCGCGTCATGGTGGGCGCCGTGCCCGTCGGCGGCGGCGCCCCGGTGGCCGTGCAGTCCATGACGTGCACGCGCACCGGCGACGCGGACGCGACGCTCGCGCAGGTCCGGGCGCTCGAGGCGGCCGGCTGCGAGCTCGTGCGCGTGAGCCTGCCGACAGCCGAGGAGACGCCGGCGTTCGCGCGCGTGGCGTGCGAGGCCGCAGTGCCGATCATCGCCGACATCCACTTCGACTGGCGGCTGGCGCTGGCGGCGATCGCCGCCGGTGCGGCCGGTGTGCGGATCAACCCCGGCACGATGGCGGAGAAGCACGTGCGCGAGATCGTGCAGGCGGCGGCGGACGCTCGCGTGCCCGCCGCCTCCGGCGAGCCGGACGTCCCGGTCGCGATCCGCATCGGCGTCAACGCAGGCTCGCTGCCGCGCGACCTGCGCGAGCGCGCCGAGACGGACACACCCGGTGCGCTCGTCGAAGCGGCGCTTCGCTGGGCGGAGCAGTTCGAGGAGTGGGACTTCACGAGCTACAAGCTCAGCGTGAAGTCCTCGTCGGTGCCGGACACGATCGCCGCGTACCGGCTGCTGGCGACGAAGACCGACGCCCCGCTCCACGTCGGCGTTACCGAGGCGGGCACCGTGTGGAGCGGCACGATCAAGAGCGCCGTCGGCATCGGCACATTGCTGGCCGACGGCGTGGGCGACACGATCCGGGTGAGCCTGACCGGCGACCCGGTCGAAGAGGTCAGGGTCGCCTGGCAGATCCTGGCCGCGCTGGGCCTGCGGCGGCGCGGCCCGGAAGTCATCTCCTGCCCGACCTGCGGCCGTACCGAGGTCGACATCGTCGGGCTCGCTGAAGAGGTGGAGCGCCGCCTGGGCTCCGACCCGGCGCTCGCCGGCCGCGTGATCAGCGTGGCCGTCATGGGCTGCCGGGTGAACGGCCCCGAGGAGGCGCGCCACGCCGACTTCGGCATCGCCGCCGGCGCCGGCGAGGGCGTGCTCTTCGACCACGGCGAGCGCGTCGCGACGCTGCCCGAGGGGCAGCTGGTCGACGCGCTCCTCGAGCTCGTCCGCTCCTCCGCGGACTGACCGCTCGCGGGCTTCGGCCGCCGGCCTCGACCGGTGGTCTCACTGGGCGACTTGGCCGGCATGTGATCGCATTCCCTCCCGGACCGCATAAACGGACGTTCCAGACCGACATCTGCAGCGAGCGGGCAGACTGGGTGTGAATGGGCGCGTCGCCGAGAGGCGGGACGCGAACCGCGAGAAGGAACGGGAGCCATGGAACGCGCGATTGAAGACGTGAAAGACCTCCAGGAGGAGCAGGACGCGGTGCTGGTCACCGCTGCCGGGTTCGGGATGATCGGACTGCTCCTCGGGCTGGTGGCCTTCTTCGTGACGGTCGCGCCCGGCTCCTGAGGCTGGGCCGGGCCGCTCACCCCCCTTGAGCGCCCGGACTGCAGGGAGGCCCCCGAGATGCCAGAAGCGGCGTCTCGGGGGCCTCTCGCGCGTACGCGGGCGCCGATCGCCTACGGCGCCCCGTGATACTCCCAGGCGCCGTGGGGAATCCTCCCTAAACACGCGTTCCGTGCTGCGCGACACGTGCGATGTCGATAGCTCTGGTGAAGCTGAGAGTGGACCGTGAGGCCGACGACCAAGGGACGGAAGACCATGGGGACCAGAGAACACCTGGCGGCGGGCGATCCCTACACTGACGCGACGGCCATGGAGTTGTGGGCCGCCGGCGAGTTGCACGATGAGGCGGGCTCGAGCGGGACGAGCCTGGTGGTCGGGGCCATGACAGGCCTCCTCGTCCTGCTCGCGGCGTTCTTCGTAGCGTTCGCCCCCGGCGTCTGAGGGAAGCAGGGCCGGACAGGGCCGGGCGGCGCGGCAGTGCTGCCCGGCCCTGTCCGGCGTACGGGGCCGGGCCGGTGACGGCGCGGTCGCCGGCCGTCCCCCGCCGGCCCCAGACAAAGGGCAGGGTACCTCAGGCAGGATGAGTACGCGGCCTCATGTGGGCGGACCCCCGGCTCCCGATGGAGTACTCAGACTCTCCGTGGGCTTGCTCAGGACTCGCGCCCGAGCCTGAACGGCGTGGCACACGCCGCGTCCGGGCAGGGTCGCAGGCGGGACTCGTGGAGGGTCCTCGCCGGCGCGAACGCAGGGGCTGCGCCGGAACCAGGGGTAGGAGGTTTCGTGGGAGCCAGGCGCTGGGGCCGCGCGTGCGGCACGTCCCGTTCAGAAACGACCGTGCCGGGGCGCGCTGCGACACGGTCGTTCCTCTGCCGGGACCACGCGCCCGCTGTGCTCCTCCTCATCGGCCTGCTCCTCCTGACCTGGGCCCTGCTGGCGGCGGCCCCGCCGGCACGCGCGGCCACCGGATCCAGCGTGCTCGGCGAGTTCCTCTTCGCGCCGCTCGGGGGGCCGGTAGGGGACACGCACACGTGGGACGGCGAGGCGGGGTGGGACGACCAGAAGTGGAGCAACCCGGTCAACTGGGTGGACGACAGCCTGCCCAGCAACGGCGACGACCTGGTCTTCCCGGACGGGTACACGGCGTTCAACGACGACTTGCTCACGTCCGTCGGCACTGTGGACCTGGGTATGGGCACCGGCGCGCACGGCTCCGCTGTGACGGTGGGAGAGCTGCTGTACGGCCGAGGCTACGACGACTGGGGCTCGAGCTGGGGCTGCCCGACGACGCTGAGGGACGACACGACCATCTCTACGATCCCCTCGAGCAACCCGACGGGGGCGCCGTTTGCCATCGGGACTGTCTCGCTGGAGGACAGCTCTGGCGTCGGTCACACGCTCACCGTGGATCCCGTCGACTGGAACCGCGTCTCGATGGAGGGCGGGCTGACCGGCAAGGGCGCGCTGGTCAAGAAGGGCTCCGGCGTACTGCTGCTGGGCGGCTATTGGCCTGAGAGCGGCTTCACGTGGGACGGCCCGACGGACGTGCAGGCCGGCACCCTCTGGATCGTGTCGACCGGTGCGCTCTCGTCGCACACCGACGTGCACATCGCCGCCGACGCAACAGTCAAGGCCACGATATGGGACTCGACGGAGCCCGGCCGGGATACGTGGGGCAACACCTTCACCGGGGACGGCACGCTCGACCTCTCGGCCGGGTACCTGACGTTCACGGCGGCGTCCGGCTCGTTCACCGGGACGGCGCTGTGCGGGTCCGAGGCGTCGCTGACGCAGATCGGCTCCTTCCCCGCCCGGACCGAGGTGGTGGGCACGCTGAGGGGCACGGGGACGGTCGGCCCGCTGACTCTCGCCCTTCTCGTTCGGTACTGGGGCGGGTACTCCGCCGGCTCCGTGAGCCCGGCCATTGAGGACTTCGAGTCGGGGATGCTGACGGTGAGCGGCGCCGGCTCGTTCGAGCCCGGTTCGAGCTACGCGTGCGACGTGAGTGACGTAAGCGGGGCGGCCGGCACTGGAAACGACCAGCTCGCCGTTGACGGCGACATGACGTTCGCCGGGGCGGCGGAGACTCCCGTCGCGGTGGTGCTGCGCTCCGGCGCCGGCGGGGGCGAGGGTCCGGCGGCCGGCTTCAGCAGGGCCGGGTCGTATCGCTGGTCCGTGCTGCGCACCGGCGGCTCGATCGCGGGCTTCACCGAGGCCACCGTATCGCTCGACACCTCGCCGTTCGTGGCGCAGAACCCGAACGCGACGGGGACGTTCGACCTCGAGGTGGTCGACCACGCGACCTATCAGACGCTCGACGTGACCTACGCGCCCCCCGCCGTGGTGACGCTGGGATGGACCGGGGGCGGCATCGGCGGCAACTGGTCCGACCCCGGCAACTGGGATCTCGGCCGCGTGCCCCAGGATGGCGACAGCCTGAGGTTCACGGGCGACAGCAACGTCGACACCGTCAACGACCTGGCGGGGCTGACTCTGGAGGACGTCGAGTTCTCGAGCTCGAGCGTCTTCTCGGTGAGCGGGAACCCGGTCACGCTGACCGGCGGCGTCTCGCTGCCCGACGACCGCGCGACCGTGGACTGGAACGCGGACATCGTGCTGAGCGCGGGCACGCACCTGTTCTCGACGCTGAGCCAGGAACTGCGTGTGGCCGGCGGCATCTCCGGCGGCTCAGAGGCACAGTCCACGCTCGTGGTCGGTGGCCAGGGCTCCGTCCGCTTGAGCGGCGCGAACAGCTTCGCCGGCGATGTGCGTGTGGCAGGCCAGCTGAACGTGCGCAGCGGTGACGGCTTGCCCGGCACGGCGGCCGTCACCGTCCAGGGCGCGGGAACCCTGTCGTTCACCAACGACTCGTCCGATCCGTGGACCGTAGCCAACGCGCTCTCCGGGCCCGAGGGCTCGCGGATCGAGGTGCAGAGCGGGGCCGTCACGCTGACCGGGGACTGCTCGGGGTTCCTCGGACGGACTTGGACGCAGACGACGACGACACCCCGCCTCACGGTGGCCGGCGGGGTGGTGCTCAACGGCATCGTCGAGTGTCACGGCGTCATCGCCGGGACGGGTCAGCTGGACGACCTGGACGCGAGCGGCACTCCGTGGTTGATGCCGCCGTTCTTCTCCGTGATGTTGCCCTGCTTCGTGAGTCCCGGCGACGCCGAGTACGCGGTCGGGACCTTGACGGCCGCCGGCACGGCGACCATCGGCGGCGGAGCGACCCTGGACGTCGACGTCTCCGACTCCGGGGGCGGCCTGGCACACGATGTGCTCGCGGCGAACGAAGTCCACGTGACGGCGGACCCGGGCGCCAGCCCGGCCGGCCGCGTCACCGTGGTGCTGCGCTCGTCGGACGGCGGCAAGGCGGCGAGTCTCGAGAACTTCGACCCGACGCAGCAGTACCAGTGGCCGATCGTGACCGCCGGCACCTCCTTGACCGTGGATCACCCGGAGTGCTTCACCGTCGATGTCACGCAGTTCAACGATGGGTCTGTGACCGGCACGTTCAGCGTCGAGCAGCCGGACGGCAGCAATGCGCTGTACGTGATGTACGACCCGGGGCCCGTGCTCAGCTGGACCGGTGGGGGCGATGGGGAGGACTGGTCCGACCCGGCGAACTGGAATCCCGCGCGAGTGCCGCAGGACGGCGACAGCTTGCGCTTCGACAGCTGGACCGTGGCCGAGACGCGCAACAGCATCGCCGGCCTCACGCTGGCGAACGTCGTGTTCGACAACGGTGGCTTCAGCGTGCGCGGCGAGGCCGTGACGCTGACCGGCCAGATGACCTGCGGCGGCTACGCGACCGAGAACGTCTGGCTGTCGGCCATCACGGCGCCGAACGGCCACAGGCTCCTGGTCCGCGGGGTGGGACGGCTCGTCCTCTCCGGCGGCCTCAGCGGCGGCGTCGACGGCGGCGCTGGTCTGACAAAGTGGGGCACCGGAGAGCTGTCGCTCTCCGGCGAGGCTCAGTACGTCGGGGACCTCGGCATCCAGGCGGGAACGCTGACCGCGACCGCCGCGCAGGCGGTGCCCGGAGCGGCGGCGGCCCAGGTCGCCGCGGACGCCACGTTCGACTGCGACTTCACCACACGCGGCAGTGCGACGCTCGGCGGCACGCTCACCGGTCCGGCCGGCGCCTCGCTCCATGTCGGCCGGTACACCACGCTGACGCTGGACGGCGACGGCTCCGGCTACCTCGGCAACGCAACGGTGGACGGCGTCGGCCTCAACGTCGGCGTGCTGCACGTCGCCGAGGGCGCGCTGTTCGGCGGGACGCCGAGCGGCACGGGTGCGATCGCAGGATCGGGGACCATCGACGGGTTCGGGGACATCGGCTACGTCTTCCCGGGCATCCACGGCTGGCGGCAGATCGGGGCGCTCTGGTATCCAGAGCTGACGCCCACGACGCTGCACGCCGGTGGGTCCGTGACCTGGAGCGAGGGTCAGGCTCTCGCGGTCACCATCGAAGACGCCGCGGGCGAGCCCGGCACCGGGTACGACCAGGTGGTCGTCGACGGGAGCGTGACCGTCGACGAGGACGCGACCACGGTCGTCGGCCTGGTCGGCGACCATGACGGGACCGTCGGGGAGTGCACCGGCTTCGACCCGACCAAGGCCGGGCGCTGGCACGTGCTCCGCGCCACCGGCGCCATCAGCGGCTTCGAGCCGGCATCATCCGCCGTCGATACCACCTGGTTCCTGAACGACCTGCAGGACGGTTCCTTCGGCTTGGAGTTGGGGACGCAGGACGTGGACGGCGAGACGTATCAGACGCTCGATCTCGTGTTCACGCCGGCTGAGTTCGTCGGGCCTGTTGCCGGATTTGGCAACGCCCTCGCCTGCGGCAGGGGCTATCTGAACGCGCCGAACAGCGATGCGGTGGCGTTCTCCGGCGCCTCCGAGGCGACCGTGGAGATGTGGGTGCGGCCGCACGGTGGCGCGACCGACAACACGACGCTCATGCGCCAGCGCGATGGCGGCGCCGGCACGGAGGAGATCTGGTTCGCCATCACCAAGGACCAGATGCTGTTTGGCGGCGTCCAGAACTACGCTGAGCCCGGCTGGCTGTTCTTCGGGTTCGATCACCAGCTGCCACTCGAGAAGTGGTCGCACGTCGCGATGGTCAAGACGACGACCCAGATTCAGCTGTTCATCAACGGAGACCTGGTCGACGCACAGGACTACGGCGCCCCGTTCAATGAGGGGGCGCCGAGCAAGGCGCCGCTCACGTTCGGCGGCGATTACCTCGAGGGCAATCACGTTCCCGGCGACCTGGATGAGATCATGGTGTACGACCGCGCGCTGAGCGAGGAGCAGCTCGCCGCCGTGTACAACCGCGGCCCCGGGCAGGGGCTCGCGGCCGGCGTCGCGGACCCCGTGCGGTACTACCGGCTCGACGAGACGGAGGGCACGGCCGCGGCCGATGCCGGCTCGGACGGCGTGGATGCGGCGCTGGTCGACATGGGCGCCGCACCCTGGATCGCCTCGACCGCCGGCCGCGAGGCCGAGGGCCGGCACAGCACGCCCGGCGTGGTCGCGCTGGCCTACGGCAGCTTCGGCGCGGCCGACCTCACGGTCGACGTCGAGCAACAGCCCGAGCACGGGACGGTGGACCTCACCGCCGCCGCCCTCGGACAGGGTACCTACACGCCGAGCGCCGGCTGGGCCGGCACCGAGACGTTCACGTACACCGTGAGCGACGGCACGACCACGACCGACCCCCTGACCGCGTGGGTCACCGCGCCCGCTCCCGACACGCACACGTGGGACAGCGGCGGGACGACCGCCCTGTGGTCCGAGGCCGCCAACTGGGTCGGCGACACGGTGCCGACGGACGGCGACAGCCTCGTCTTCCCGGACGGCACGCTCTACGACCCGGTCAACGATCTCAAGGCGGGGCTCACCCTGCACGACATCACCCTCGCGCGTCCGGGCATGGCCGTGCTGGGGAACGCGATCACGCTCACCGGCGCGCTCGTGCGCACGGTCGCGGACGAGGCTCACATCGACTGGCACCCGGACCTGCAGCTCGGTGACGAAGCGACGCTGGGCAGCACTGCGGGGATCCTGAACCTCAAGGAGGCCGCGGTGAGCGGCGGCGACCTGACCAAGACAGGCGCCGGCACGGTGTCGCTGAGGGACGCCTCCTCGTACACCGGCAAGACGGCGGTCGAGGGAGGGACGCTGCACTTCAACGCCGACGGTGCCCTGCCGGCCGGCTCGGCCGTGAGCATCGCGGCCGGCGCGACCGTCGACGTCGATCCGATGGAAAAGGCCACGACGGCCTACGACAACGTCTTCAGCGGGCCGGAGGGGGCTACCCTGCGGTTCAGCTACGGCACTCCGATGCTCACCGGCGACTCCTCCGGCTTCGCCGGCGCCACGGAGGCGGAGACCTCGGTGATCGTCACCGGCTCGCTCGGTGGCACGATCAGCGGGAAGAGCGCCGTGAGCGGCTCCGGAACGGTCGGCGTCATGGACGGCGTCATGGTCCTCCCGAGCATGCGCGGGGAGGAGACCTTCGCCATCTCGACCCTGACGGGGTCCTACTGGACGGGGGAGGCAGCCGGCTTCGGCATCACCGACGCCGCCGGAGACCCCGGCGTGGGCTACGACCAACTGTGGATCACCGGCGACGTGGACATTCCAGCCGTGGTCGACGGCAAGGGCGGCCTCATGGTGGTGCCCATGTCGATCGACGGGACCGGAGCATCAGGGTCGTGCGCCAACTTCGATCCGGCCACGAGCTACCGCTGGCTGGTCGTCCACGTCGACGGGCAGGTCAACGGGTTCGACCCCGCCGCGGCGTCGGTCTTCGCTGACGCCTTCGTGAACGACCTCGCGGGCGGCACCTTCGGCTTCGAGCTCACCGACCACGAGACGTACCGGACGCTCGACCTCGTCTTCACTCCTGTCGGCGACACGCATACCTGGGACGGCGAGGCGGGCACCGAGCACCCGGAGTGGAGCAACGCGCTCAACTGGGTCGGAGACACAGTGCCGGGCAATGGGGACTCGCTGGTGTTCCCGGCCGGGTCCGGCTACAACGCGACCAACGATGACCTTCTCGACGATGTCGGGGCGATCTCCGTGGGGCACGAGCTGTTCGTCGACGGCAGCGCGCTCGGCCTTGGCGCCGACCTGACGCTCGGTCGTGACTCGGTGTGGGCCGTCACGACCACCACGCTCGAGGACGACGTGAGTGTCGTCTCAACGGTCACGCCGGAGCCGACGCCGGAGTCCACGCCGTACGCACACCTCGGCCAGGACATCGGGATGCTCTCTCCGACCAGCGGCGCGCATGCGCTGACCGTGGAGAACTACTTCGGCTACATCGTCCACCACGGCAGCCTCGCCGGCGCAGACGCGGCGTGCAGCCTGACCAAGAAGGGCGCGGGCACGTTCGTGCTCGGCGGCCCGGGCGGCAAGGGCAACCCCTGGTCCGGGACCAACACGTGGGCCGGCCCGACGGACGTCCAGGCCGGTACGCTCGGCATCGACGCGCCCGGCGCGCTCTCGTCGCACACCGACGTGCACGTCGAGGGCGGCGCGCGCGTGGCCATCTCCTTCCCGGATGCGGCGGCCACCGACGTGTGGTCCAACGAGTTCACCGGGTCGGGGCGCATCGACGTCGAGTCCGCCGCTCTGACCATGACGGCGGCGTCCACCGAGTTCTTCGGCACCGTGGACATCAGCAGCGGTGCCGCGCTGACCACGACCGGCTCCTGGCCGGCCGACACGGTCGTCGGCGGCCTGCTGCGCGGCACCGGCACCGTCGGGTTCCTCACCGCCGAGTCCGGCGGCGCGCTGAGCCCCGCCGTCGACGACTACGAGTCCAACACGCTCGACGGCGGTGGCATGGCCCTCCTGAAGGGCGGCTCGTCCTACGTCTGCGACGTCACCGACGCCGAGGCGGCCGCCGGTCTGGGCCATGACCTGCTGGCCCTCCAGGGCGACGTGACCTTCTCCGACACGTCCACGGACGCCGTCACTGTCGTGTTGCGCTCCGGCGCGGGCGGCACGGAGGGCCCCGCGCCACACTTCGACAAGACGACCTCCTACCGCTGGACCATCCTGACCACGCCGACGCGGATCAACGGGTTCGACGCCAACGCGGTCACGCTCGACACATCGGCCTTCGAGGCCCAGAACCCCGTGAGCGGCGGCACGTTCGCGCTCGAGGTCGCCGACCACACGACGTCCCAGTCACTCGACATCGTCTACGCACCGGGTGCGCGCACCGTGGTGTGGGATGGCGGCGGGACGAGCGAGAAGTGGAGCAACGCCGCGAACTGGGTGGGCGACGTCGCGCCCAGAGACGGCGACACCCTGCGCTTCTCCGGCTCCACGCGCCCCATGAACACCAATGACCTGCTGACCTCCGTCGGCGGGATCGAGTTCACCGACGGCGGGTTCGTGCTCGGTGGGCTGGGCCTCATGCTGACCGGGCCGGTCACAAGCACGGCGACCGGCACTCAGTGCATCGTGCAGTTGCCGGTGACGCTCGCCGCGGACGTCTCCGCGACGACGGCGAGCGCCGATCTCTCACTGCTCTTCGTGCACCTGAACGACGGAGTGGCCGGTCACGCCCTCACCGCGGGCGGCGCCGGCACGGTCTACCTGGGCAGCATCGACGGCGCCGGCGTGGCCAGCACGCTGACCAAGACGGGCGCCGGCAAGCTCTACCTGATCTCGGCGAACACCTTCGGCGGCGCCGTCACGGTCAGCGAGGGCACCCTCGCCACTGTCGTGGACGGCGCCCTGCCGTCCGGCGCCGCCGTGGCGGTCGCCTCCGGCGCCACACTGGCATGCGCCACCGTCGTGGACGACCTCCAGACGTGGGACAACCCGATCACGGGGCCCGTCGGCGCGGCCATCGAGCTCGTCGAGCAGCGCAATCTCAGCCTGACCGGTGACAGCTCCGGCTTCGAGGGGACCACCACCGTCGGATTCAAGTCCACGCTGTTCGTGGACGGCAAGCTAGGCGGAGCCCTGGCCGGCGCCGAAGGCGTGGTGGCCGGCAGCGGCACCCTTGGCTCCGTCTCCGGCCCCACAGTCTGGCCGGGCCTCCTGTCGCTGGAGGGCGGCGGCTGCCAGGTCACGACCCTGACCGCCGGCGCCGTCACGCTGGCGCCCGGCTCCGGCATGATGGTCGACATGCGCGACGCCGCCGGCGCCGCCGGCGCGGGCTTCGACCGCGTCGAGGTGACCGGCACCGTGGACGTCACCGCGACCGCGGGCTCCCCGTGCGGCGTCGCGCCCTTCACGATCACGGCCGACGGCAAGCTCGGAGACTGCAGCAACTTCGACAGGACCACGGACCAGTCGTGGCCGATCCTGCACGCGACCGGCGGCATCACCGACTTCGCGGCGGACAAGTTCACGGTGATGACCGACTTCTTCAGCAACGCGATCGGCGAGGGCACCTTCTCGGTCGCGCTGTCGGACGACGCGAAGACGCTGAACCTCGTGTTCACCGCCGGCCACCCGCTCTCCATCTGGGACGGCGGCGCCGGGCTCGGCCACCCCGAGTGGAGCAACGCGCTCAACTGGGTGGGCGACGTGGCGCCGGTCAATAACGCCGACCTCAGCTTCCCCAGCACGCCGGTCACGGCGCACAACGACGCGTTCCTCACCCGGGTCCACGACGTCACCATCGGTGCCGCGGCGGGGGTCGACGGCAGTACGCTCACGCTCGGCGGCACGCTCGCCCTGACCACCCACAGCTCGTACGGCATCAGCGCCACCACCCTGGCCGCCGACACGACCGTTCTGTATGCGGCGGCGGGCTACACCAACCCGGCGACCATCGCCGGCGACGTCCAGATGGTGGACGCGTCGTCGGTCGGGCACGCGCTCACGTTCGACGTGAGGAATGGAGGCTCGATCCTCACGACTGGGCACATCCTGGGGACGAAGGCCGCCTGCACGCTGACCATGACGGGCAACGGGCTGCTGGAGCTCGGCAACGGCGCCGCCTGGTCGGGCGACAACACGTGGAGCGGCGACACGAGCATCACGTCCGGTTGGATCACGGTCCGCCGGCCGGGCGCACTCTCGTCGCTGAGCGGCCGCGTGCACGTCGCGGCCGACGCCGGGGTGGACTACGAGCTGAACGCGGCCACGCCGCACGCCGTGTCGGACGCCACCTGGACAGGCTCCGGCAACCTCCGGGCACTCTACGCGAGCGACCTGCAGCTGACTGCCGACTCGTCCGGGTTCACGGGCACGCTGGACGGCATGTTCGGCGGCCAGATCGGCGTTCTCGACAAGGCCGGCGGCAACGCCTGGACGCACAACGGCGGCGGGTTCTACGGGCACGGCACGCTCGGCAGCCTCAACATGGGCTGGCAGGGCACGCTGAGTCCGGGCGACGCCGCCTACAAGGTCGCGACGCTCAGCGGGGCGGGCGACGCCGTGCTCGGGTGGGGCACGTACACCGTCGACGTCAAGGACGCGACCGGTGAGGCCGGCGCCGGCTACGACACCTTCGCCGCCGCCGGCTCTCACGGCATCTACGTGAACGACTTCGCCGACGAGGGCCGGATGCTGACCATCGCGCTGCGGTCCTCCGACGGCAGCGCCGCGGCCGAGGCCGTCAACTTCGACCCGGCCAAGACCTGCCGCTGGCACATCGCCTCGGCGACCAACGGCGTGATCAACTGGTTCGACCGCGCCGTCTACACCATCGACGCTGCCGCCTTCACCAACGACCTCGACGGCGGGAGCTTCGCGCTCGGTCTGTCCAACAGCGGCAAGTCGTTGGACGTCGTGTTCACGCCGCGTCCGTCCGCCACGTTCACGTGGGACGGCGGCGGCGCGGACGACAACTGGAGCACCGCCGCCAACTGGGTCGGCGACAAGGCGCCGCGCGACGGCGACAGCCTCGTGTTCACCGGCGCGACGCGGCAGACGCCGGTCAACGACACGCTCACCACCATCGGGTCCGTGGCCGTCACCACCACCGGCTTCGACGTCAAGGGTGCGGCGCTCTCCATCACCGGCGGTATGAGCTCCGACGTGGGCACCGGTACGACGACGTGGGAGATCCCGCTCACGCTCGGCGCCAACATCCAGGTCACGTCCACGCTGGGCGGCCACTTCACCTTCACAGGTGCCGTGTCGCTCGGCGAGGGCGAGGACGCGAAGATCCTGACGACCGACGGCGCCGGCCAGATCGAGTTCGACGGCGCCCTCTCCGGCGGCTCGGCGGCGACCTACGGCATCATCAAGATGAGCACTGGGCCGCTGGTCCTGAAGGCCGACAACACCTGGCAGGGCAAGCTGTACATCACGGGCGGCTCCGTCAGCGCGTACAAGCCTGGATCCCTGCCGGCGGGCGTGCCCGTGGAGTTCGTGGGCGGCGGCGAAGTCGCCGCCTACCTCGGCGCCGGCGTCAGCGGCACCTGGGACAACGCGTTCACCGGCCCCGGCACGATCAATGTCCACACTGGGTCGCTCACCCTGACGGGCGATTCGTCGGCCTACACGGGCCTCTCCTACGATCGCAGCGAGCTGACGGTGAACGGCAAGCTCGCCGGCGCTCTGGGTGCCTACGGGCCGCTGCGCGGCGAAGGTCGCGTCGGCGGCACGGCCGTCGAGGGCCAGGGCCGGGTCAACATCATCAACGGCGGGGTGCTGCAGCCGGGCGCCGCCGACTACGACGTCGGTACGCTCGAGACGCGCGGCTGGACCTACCTGGCCGGGCGCACGGGCGGCGACAGCGGCTCGTACGTGGTCGACGTCTGCGACGCGAGCGGCTCGGCGGGCACAGGCTACGACCGCCTGCAGGCCGTCGGCCTGGGTAACGTCACGGTCGATGCCGTTCCAGCGCCCTTCGTCATCAAGCTGCGGTCGTCCGACGGGACCAAGTCGGCCGACACTGCGAACTTCGACAACAGCAAGACCTACCGCTGGCACGTCGCCGACCAGGAGTCGGGGACGGTCCAGGGCTTCGCCGCCGGCAGGGTGACGGTGGATGCCTCCGCCTTCACCAACGCGCTGGCCGGCGGCACGTTCGGCGTCGAGCTTTCAGCAGACAGCAAGTCGCTCGACGTCGTCTTCACGCCGTGCGCCGACTTCACGACCGGACCGACGGTCGGCGACGGCGGCAGCGAGTTCGCCAAGACCTCCAAGCAGACCGTGGCGTGGGAGATGGACGCCGCGCCGCCGGCCGGAGGTGTCTTCAAGGTCGTCGCCGACGACCCGGACTCGGCGACCAACGTCCTGCTCGGGACTGTCGACGCCTCGAGTGAGACCAAGTACAGCTACGACTGGACGATCGCGCAGGGACCGTCCACGGGCTGGCACGTCACCGTCCAGCTCTGGTCCGGCAGCGGCGACTCGGCGGTCCAGTACCGCACCAAGGACAGCCAGAGCTTCGACATCGTCCCGGCCGAGTACACCATCAAGCCGAGCGTCGTCGGCACTCCCGCCCACGGCACGATCAGCCCGGCAACCGACCAGACGGTCGCGTACAAGGCCACCCCGAAGTTCGCCTTCCAGCCCGAGACCGGCTACCACGTGAAAGAGGTCAAGGTCGACGGCTCGCTCGTCACGATGACCGGCGAGAACGAGTACACCTTCCCGGCCGTCAAGGCCGACCACACCATCTCGGTGGAGTTCGCCGTCGACACGTTCACGATCACCCCGAGCGTGGTCGGCGCCACGCCGCACGGCTCCATCACGCCGGACACCTCCCAAACAGTCGACTACGGCGCCACGCCGAAGTTCGCGTTCGACGCCGACGACGACTACCACGTGAAGACCGTACGCGTGGACGGCGAGTCGGTCACGATGACCGGCACGGACGAGTACACCTTCCCGGCCGTCACGAAGGGGCACACGATCAGCGTCGAGTTCGCGATCGACACGTTCACGATCACCCCGAGTGTCGTCGGCGCCACGCCGCACGGCTCCATCACGCCGGACACGGCCCAGACCGTCGACTACGGCGCGACGCCGAAGTTCACCTTTGCGCCGGCCGAGCACTACCACGTGAAGACCGTGCGCGTAGACGGAGACCCGGTGACCTTGACCGGGACCGACGAGTACACCTTCCCGGCGGTCACGAAGAGCCACACGATCTCCGTCGAGTTCGCCATCGACACCTTCGCGATCACCGTCACTCCCGGCGCGCACGGCGGCATCACGCCGGGCACCGGCACGGTCGAGTACGGCAGCTCGCCCGAGTACACGATCACCGCGGACGAGGGCTATCACATCGCCGACGTGGTGGCCGACGCCAAATCGCTCGGCGCGGTCGGCTCCGTGACCTTCAAGGACGTCGCCGAGACGCACACCCTGAGCGCGACGTTCGCCATCGACAGGTTCAACATCACGCCGAGCGTCGTCGGAGGCTCGGGCGGGCACGGCTCCATCACCCCGAGCGAGCCGCAGAGCGTGGATTGGCACGGCACCCCACTCTTCACCTTCGCGCCGGACACCGGCTACGAGGTGGCCGAGGTCCTGGTGGACGGCACGGCTGTCACGATGACCGGGACGAACGAGTACCAGTTCCCCGCGGTCACTGCCGGGCACACGATCAGCGTCGCGTTCGCCGTCAACACGTTGACCATTTCGGTGACGTCCGGCGAGCACGGCAGCGTCACGCCGGGCACAGGTGAGGTCGAGTACGGTGGCACGCCCACGTACGCGATCACGCCCGACGAGGGCTTCCGCGTCGCGGAAGTGCTCGTGGACGGCAGTTCCGTCGGCGCGGTGACGAGCTACCAGTTCGCCGCGGTGCAGGTGGATCACACGCTGGCGGCGAGCTTCGTCCCGCTCGGCATGCCCTCGACGACGGTGAGCGGCGCGTCCGGCCGCTGGAGCCGGACGCCGGTGACACTGACGTTCACCGGCCACCCCGGCGAGGCCGGCGTCCCCATCGCCTTCACGGAGTACAAGGCGGGCGAGGGTGAGTGGGCCGAGGGCGCCACGGTCACCATCCGCGGCCAGGGCGAGACGCGGGTGTGGTACCGGTCCGTGGACGAGACCGGCGCCGTGCAGGACCCGCCCGGCAGCTGCCTGGTGCGCATCGACACGCGCAGGCCCAAGGTCGTGGCGCGGTCCCTGAGGGCGCGTCCTAGCCAGACCGCCAGGCTGCGCTACAAGGTGAAGGACCCGCTGCCGACCAGCGGCTCGGCGCTCGTGCGCTGCGTCGTGCGCAACGCGAAGGGCAAGGTCATGACCCGGTCGAGCGCCGTGCCCGTCGGCGTGAACACGTGGCTCAGGCTGAGGGTCAGTACCTGGGCGATCCACGCCCCGGGCGCGTACACGGTCGAGCTTCGCGCCAAGGACCGCGCCGGCAACTGGCAGAAGGGCTGGACCAGCGTCCGGCTGACGATCAGGTAGAAGACGGGCGGCCGGAGGGCGCGGCCGCCGCCCAGAGGCCGGGCGGGTTCACCTACCCCGTCCCGCCCGGCCTCGATGCCTCGAAGCGCCATGGGAGAACCCCGGCCCGGCCGCGGTAGAGGCCGCGCGGACCGCGGGCGCGTCCGTCCTGCTCACGGAGGACGCGCGGCTGCTTCGGGCCGCGACGGCGCCGGGCGAGGGCCTGAGCGCCGTCGATCCTTTCTCGATCTGACCGCAAGGCCATCCCGGGAGTCTCGCCGCGAGCCGGCTCCGCTTCGCCGCCGCCCAAGCGGGTACAAACCAGTGGTACAGCGACGATCGGGGGCCCGACGAGGGTCCCGGCCATGGGGATGCGCGCCATGCCTGGCGAGGGGGCGCGGAAACGGAGGGATCGTATGGACGCTCGTACACTCATCGACTCGCGACCGCGGCTCGCGCTCGTGACCGCGACGGCGCTGCTCCTGCTGACGCTTGTCGCCGTCCTGCTCGCCTTCGCGGCGCCGGCCGACGCCGCCTACACGTACTCGTACAAGTTCGGCGGCCCGGGCGCCGGCGACGGGCAGTTCAACGGGCCGGTGGGCCTGGCCGTCGCCCAGGACGGCAGGGTCTACGCCACCGACGCCGGCAACGCGCGCGTCCAGGTCTTCGCCGCCGACGGTACCTTCCAGTCCAAGTGGGGCTCGCCGGGTACGGGGCCCTCCCTCTTCGGGCTGCCGTGGGGCATCACGCTGGGGCCCGACGGGTCCATCTACGTCGCCGACACGGGCAACAGCTACGTCGAGCAGTTCGACGCCGCCGGCGCCTACCTGAGGACGTGGGGCAGCGCCGGCCCCGGCGCCGGCCAGTTCAACGGCCTCCGCGGCATCGCCGCCAGCCGGGCCGGGGACGTCTTCACCACCGAGCTCGGCACGTCGCGCGTGCAGAAGTTCTCGTCGACCGGCGCGTTCGCCCTCGCGTGGGGCTCGACGGGCTTCGAGAACGGGCAGTTCGGCGTGCCCATCGCCTGCGCCGCCGACGCGCTCGGCAACGTGTACGTGCTCGACATCGGCCGCGCCCGCGTGCAGAAGTTCTCCAGCTCCGGCGCCTTCGTCACCGGCTGGAGCGGCGCCGGCCAGGCTCCGGCTCAGTTGATGGGCCCGATGAGCATCGCCGTGGACGCCAACGGCGACGTCTACGTCGCGGACACCGGCAACGACCGAGTGCAGAAGTTCACCAGCGACGGGTACTGGGTCACCAGCATCGGCAGCAACGGCGTCGGCGACGGCCAGTTCGAGGCCCCCTTGGCGCTCGCCGTCGCGCCGGACTACCGCTTGTACGTGGGCGACGGGAACAAGAACAACGTCCAGGTCTTCACCGACCCGACTGCCGGCCTGCCGGTGATCGCCACCGTCTCGCCGATCTCCGGCAAGCGCAAGTCCGTGGTCACGATCACGGGTACCGCGTTCGGCCAGATCCGGGGCGCCGGCTACGTGAAGTTCGGCTCCAAGAAGGTGACGAGCTACACGTCGTGGAGCTCGACCACCATCGTCTGCAAGGTGCCGAAGACCGCGGCCTACGGCAAGGTCAAGGTCCGGGTCGTGACGCCGGGCGGCACCAGCGCCGCTAAGAGGTTCACGGTCACGAGGTAAGGAGAGGCCCGGTTCGGACCCGATGAGGGCCGAACGGACGGAAGCTGACCGCCGGCGAGGGACGCGGCCAGGGGGATGCGCGCCATGCCTGACGAAGGGGCGCGGAAACGGAGGGATCGTATGGACGCTCGTGCACTCATCGACTCGCGACCGCGGCTTGCGCTCGCGACCGCGACGACCCTGCTCTCGCTGGCGCTGTTCGCCGTCCTGCTCGCCTTTGCTGCGCCGGCCGATGCCGCCTACACCTACTCCTTCAAGTTCGGCGCCCCGGGCGCCGGAGACGGCCAGTTCACCTACCCGTCCGGCCTGGCCATCGGTCAGGACGGTCGCGTGTACGTCACCGACCCCGGCAATCCGCGCGTGCAGGTCTTCGCCGCCGACGGGACCTACCTCTCGAAGTGGGGAGCGGGGGGCTCGGGCCCCTCGCTGTTCTCCGCGCCCTGGGCTGTCGCGACGGCGCCCGACGGATCCGTCTACGTCTCCGACATCGGCAACAACTACGTCGAGCAGTTCGACGCCGCCGGCGCATACCTGAGGATGTGGGGCAGCCCCGGCGCCGGCGCCGGCCAGTTCTCGAGCGCCTACGGGATCTCGGTCGACGGCGCCGGCAGCGTCTACACGGCGGAGATCGCCAATCCGCGCGTGCAGCGGTTCTCGTCCACCGGGTCGTTCCTCAGCCTGTGGGGCTCGATGGGCGATGAGAACGGGCAGTTCAACGCGCCGTGGGCCTGCGCCGCCGACGCGCTCGGCAACGTGTACGTGCTCGACATCGCGCTGGCCCGCGTGCAGAAGTTCTCGAGCACGGGCGCGTTCATCGTCGGCTGGGGCGGCCAGGGTCCGGCCCCGGCGCAGTTCAGCTCGCCGATGGGCCTCGCCGTCGACCCCGACGGCAACGTGTACGTCGCGGACGTCGGCAACAACCGCGTGCAGAAGTTCACCAGCAGCGGCGTCTGGGTCACGAGCATCGGCGCCCCGGGCCCCGGTGACGGCCAGTTCGAGGCTGCGGGGGCTCTCGCCGTCGATCCGAGCTACCGGGTGTACGTGGCCGACTTCGCCAAGGACGCCATCCAGGTCTTCACCGACCCGACCGCCGGCCTGCCGGTGATCGCCACCGTCACGCCGACCTCCGGCAAGCGCAAGGCCAAGGTGACGATCACAGGCGCAGTGTTCGGTCAGGTGCGGGGCGCCGGCTACGTGAAGTTCGGCTCCAAGAAGGTGACGAGCTACACGTCGTGGAGCTCGACCAGCATCGTCTGCAAGGTGCCGAAGACCGCGGCCTACGGCAAGGTCAAGGTCCGGGTCGTAACGCCGGGAGGCACCAGCTCTGCCAAGCGGTTCACGATCACGAGGTAGAGGGGGTTCAGGATTCGCGCGCCCCGCGGCGAAGGAACAGGTAGGCTCGGTCCGACGTCCGCCGACGGGCGGGGGAGACCGACATCCGACAGCGAGGTGGGCAGCATGTTTGAGGGCCGGACGCTTCTGATCACCGGCGGCACGGGCACGTTCGGCAACGCGGTGCTCCGCTGCATGGCAGACAGGGGGCTGGGCGAGATCCGGATCTTCAGTCGCGACGAGAAGAAGCAGCACGACATGCGGATCGAGTACGCCGACCCGCGGATCAAGTTCTACATCGGCGACGTGCGCGACCCGGACAGCCTGCGCGACGCGCTCGAAGGCGTGGACTTCGTCTTCCACGCGGCCGCCCTCAAGCAGATCCCCTCGTGCGAGTTCTATCCGCTGCAGGCGCTCATGACGAACGCCCTGGGCACGGAGAACGTGATGAACGCCGCCCAGGACGCCGGCGTGCAGCGCATGATCGTGCTGTCCACCGACAAGGCGGCGTATCCCATCAACGCCATGGGCATCTCGAAGGCCATGATGGAGCGGCTCGCCGGCGCCAAGAGCCGCGTGGCCTCGTCCCGGGGCCTGACCATCTGCATCACCCGCTACGGCAACGTCATGGGCAGCCGTGGCTCGGTGATCCCGCTGTTCGCCGAGCAGATCCGCTCCGGCGGACCGCTCACCGTCACCGACCCGCAGATGACGCGCTTCATGATGACGGTCGAGGACGCCGTGGAGCTCGTCCTCTTCGCCTTTGAGCACGGCAGCCCCGGCGAGCTCTTCGTCCAGAAGGCGCCGGCCGCCACCATCGAGACCCTGGTGGCCGCCATGAAGCGCCTCTACGGCGGCGACAGCCCCGTGCGCATCGTGGGGTCGCGGCACGGGGAGAAGCTCTACGAGACGCTGCTGACGCGCGAGGAGATGCTCCGCGCCGAGGACATGGGCGACTACTTCAGGGTGGTGCCCGACGACCGCGACCTCAACTACGACCTCTACTTCACGCAGGGCGTCGCGGACGCCGGCCGCGTCGACGACTACCACTCGCACAACACGACCCGGCTCGACGTGGACGGCACCTGCGAGATCCTCGAGAGGGTGGAGGGAGTCCGCGTCGACCTGGGCCTGCCGCCGCTCGGGGCGGCCTGATGCGGCGCGTCCTCGTGACGGGGGCCCGGGGCTTCATCGGGCGCAACCTGATGACCGCCCTGACGCGCCGGGACGACCTCGAGGTCGAGGGGTTCGACGTCGGCGACCCCCTCGGCGGCCTCACCGCGGCGCTGGCGGACGCCGAGGTCGTCTACCATCTCGCCGGCGTCAACCGGCCCGAGGACCCCGGGGAGTTCGAGACCGGCAACGCCGGCTTCACCGGCGAGCTCTGCGGCCTCATGACCGCGGCCGGCGTCCGGCCCACGGTCGTCTTCGCGTCGTCGATGCAGGCCGAGCTGGACAACCCCTACGGCGCCAGCAAGCTGGCGGCCGAGGGTGTGCTGGAGGACTGGGCGCGCTCGGGTGGCGGCGCCGTCGCGATCTTCCGCCTGCCCAACGTGTTCGGCAAGTGGGGGCGGCCCGAGTACAACTCCGTGACCGCCACCTTCTGCTACAACACGGCCCACGGGCTGCCCCTGCGGGTGGACGACCCTTCGTCGCCGCTGCGCCTCGTGTACGTGGGCGACGTCGTGGCGGCGTTCGTCGCGCTGCTGGACGTCCCCGTGACCGGGGTCGAGCGGCCCGCGGTGAGTCCCGTCATCGACACGACGGTGGGGGAGCTGGCGGAGCGCATCCGGACGCTGCACGCGCTGCAGCACGCGGCGGACGCGCCCGACCTCTCGAGCCACTTCGGTCGGGCGCTGCACAGCACCTACCTCTCCTACCTGGAGCCGGAGGATCTGAGCTTCCCCTTCGCCCTGCACAGCGACGAGCGCGGCGACCTGGCGGAGCTGGTGCGGCAGCCGGGGGCGGGGCAGATCTTCTTCTCGCGCACGCACCCCGGCGTCACGCGCGGCAACCACTACCACGACACCAAGGTGGAGCGCTTCATCGTCCTCGCCGGAGAGGGCGTCGTGAGGCTGCGGCGGGTGGACTGCGACGAGGTGGAGGAGTACGCCGTGAGCGGCGCCGCTCCCCGGGCGGTCATCATCCCGCCCGGCACGACGCACAGCATCGAGAACGTGGGGAGCGACGAGATGCTCACGCTGTTCTGGGCGGACGAGGTGTTCGATCCTGACCGCCCCGACACGTACTTCGAGCCCGTGCTGCGCGAGGGAGGGGAAAGATGAAGGTCGCCACGATCCTGGGTACCCGTCCGGAGATCATCCGGCTCTCGCGGGTGATGGCCGCGCTGGACCGACACCTGGAGCACGTGCTGATCCACACCGGGCAGAACTACGACTACGAGCTCAACCAGGTGTTCTTCGAGGATCTCGGGCTGCGGCCGCCCGACAAGTACCTGGAGGCGGCCGGCCAGACCGCTGCCGAGACGATCGGCAACGTCATCGCTCGTGCCGACGCGGCGCTGCGTGAGGTCGAGCCCGATGCGGTGGTCATCCTCGGCGATACCAACAGCTGCCTCGCCGCGATCGCCGCCAAGCGCCTGCGCATCCCGGTGTTCCACATGGAGGCCGGCAACCGCTGCTTCGACGAGCGCGTGCCGGAGGAGATCAACCGCCGGATGGTGGACCACATCGCGGACGTCAACCTGCCGTACAGCGATATCTCCCGGGAGTACCTGCTCGCCGAGGGGCTGCCCGCCGACCGCGTGATCAAGACGGGCAGCCCGATGTTCGAGGTGCTGAGCCACTACAGCGACAAGATCGAGGCGTCGCCGGTCCTCGACGACCTCGGCCTGACGCCCGACGGCTACTTCGTGGTCAGCGTGCACCGCGAGGAGAACGTCGACGACCCGCGGCAGTTCGCGTTGTACGTCCAGATGCTGCGGGAGCTGGCGGCGGCGCACGGACTCCCCGTCGTGGTGACGACGCACCCCAGGACGCGCAAGCGCCTGGACGCGCTCACCGACCCCTTGCCGGCGCTGGTGCGTCTGCTCAAGCCCCTCGGCTTCACCGACTACGTGCATCTGCAGGAGCGGGCCCGCGCCGTCCTTTCTGACTCGGGGACGATCAGCGAGGAGGCGTCCATCAGGAATCTGAGGGCGCTGAACGTGCGCCAGGCGCACGAGCGCCCCGAGGCGATGGAAGAGGCGGCCGTCATGCTGACCGGCCTGGAGTGGCCGCAGATCGCGGAGGGCCTTCGCATCCTCGAGACCCAGCCGCGTGGCCCGGAGCTGCTGCTGCGCCTGGTCGCCGACTACTCGGTGCCCAACGTCTCCGAGAAGGTCGTGCGGCTGATCGTCAGCTACACGCCGTACGTGCGCCGGGTCGTCTGGAGACAGTACTAGCGGGGGCTGCTGGACGGCGTCAGGAGGCGCGCCGGCGGCGTGACGCGCCAGCGGAGCGGTGCCAGAACAGGTCGTACCAGCGACTCTCTCTGGTGGAAAGGCGAGGGTCGTAATCCGGAAGGCCGCGATCCGTGCGTGCTGCTACTCGGCAACGCGTTGCGGCCTTGCTGCGCCTGGCAACCTTGATGGGCTCATGGAACATGGTCTTGGTCATCAGGTCTCCTACAGTACCAGCCAGGCAACGCGCGTTCCAATCACGACGGTACCCAGCATGAGCAGAATGAGTCCGAACGTGTAGAGGGCCTCCACCTGTAGGATCATCCGCTCGTTACTTTCGATGTCGTCCAGCGTATTCCTCAGGATGTGTGATTCGATCTCGGCGACGTCGTCGTACAAGTAGTCATCGGCCAGAACCCGCGGATCAGGAGAACGTGTGAGCCTGAAGCCGGCCGAAACGATGAGAAACATTGCTGCCGCGACGACGACCAGCACGATGCCCGTGAAGAGGAGCACGCCGCCCTCTTCACCTGTAACGGCGTCGACGGAGAGCGCCGCAAAGACCGCCGCGAATGCCAAGAGGCTTCCGGCTCGGCTGCGGAAGGCCTCGAGTCGGCTTTCTTGTCGGGCTGCCTCGGCGGAGGCGTACCGGAGTACGTAGTTCGTCTTGGGGATTCGCGGCTCCGCAGGGTGTTCGGGCATGCCGGGAGTGTATCTCGAATCGTGTTATCCGGATAGTTGACGATTCGGGTCAGCGCTCGCCTGTGTAGGCCCGCGCCTGCACCTCATACATCCGAGCGTAGCGGCCGCCGAGCGCGATCAGCTCGTCGTGCGTGCCGCTCTCGACGATCCGGCCTTCGCTCAGGATGTGGATGCGGTCGGCGCTGCGCACGGTGCTGAAGCGGTGGCTGATGAGCACCACCGCGCGGCCCTCGGCGAGTTCGCGGATGTGCTCGAAGACGCTCCACTCCGACTCGGGGTCGAGCGCGCTGGTGGGCTCGTCGAGCACCAGGATCTGCGCGTCGCGCACGAAGGCGCGGGCGAGCGCGACCTTCTGCCACTCACCCACGCTGAGCTCCTCGCCGTCGTCGAACCACTTGCCCAGCGGCGTGTCGTAGCCCTTGCGGAGGCCGCCGATGACGCCGTCGGCGCCGGCGTCGCGGGCGGCGGCTTCCACCGCCGCCTCCGTCTCCGGCGCGCCCGCCGTCAGCTCCACGTTGCCCACGCGGATGTTCTCGCGCGCCGTGAACTGGTACTGGGAGAAGTCCTGGAAGATGACGCTCATCTCGCGGCGCAGGGCGACGACGTCGTAGGCGCCCAGCTCGGCGCCGTCGAGCGTGATGCTGCCGGCGGTGGGGTCGTAGAGCCGGCAGAGCAGCTTGACCAGCGTGGTCTTGCCGGAGCCGTTGGCGCCGACCAGCGCGGCGACCTCCCCGGGCCGGATCTCGAGGTCGATGCCCGCGAGCGCCGTGCGCTCGGTGTCGGGGTAGGCGAAGTCGACGCCGGTGAAGCGGATGCCCTCGCGCATCGGCCGCGGGACGGGCGCCGGCTGCGCCGGCGCGGTCACCCGCGGCTCCAGCTCCATGAACTCGTGGTAGTAGGTGAGGAAGAGGTTGTCCTCGTAGAGCCCCGCCATGCCCTGCAGGACGCTCTGAAGGCTGCTCAGGCCCGTCTGGAAGGCCTGGTAGTACATGACCATGGACCCGAGGCTGATGGCGCCGTAGATGGTCTGCCAGGCGATGTAGGCGAAGGTGCCGAAGGTGGCGAGGACGGCGACGACGCCGCTGAGGAAGTCCCACAGGGAGCGCCGCCGGGCGATGCCGATGCGCTCGCCGCGCAGCACGGTGCGCAGGTCGCGGAACATGGCGCGGAAGAGCTCGCCCAGGCCGAACAGGCGGATCTCCTTGGCGTGCGGCCCGCCGGTGAGCAGCCAGTGGGCGTACCAGGCCTGGCGCTCGGAGCTCGTGCGGTCGCGCTGCCAGTGGTACATCACCTTGGAGTAGCGCATCCGCACCCAGGCGCCGGGGATCGCTGCGAGCACGACGATGAGCCCGATGCTCCAGTGGAGGGTGAAGAGCAGGCCGGCCATGGCGATCATGGAGATCGCGCTCTGGCCGGTGGTCAGCAGGTCGTTCACGATCTTGGTGGGGCGCGAGGGCGCTTCGTTCTGCGCCCGCTGCAGCGTGTCGTAGTAGGCGGGGTCCTCGTAGTACTCGAGGTCGACGGCGATGGACTGGGCGTGGATGAGGTCGCTGACGTGGTCGGTCACCGTCTGGCCGAGCGCCTCCGAGGTGAGCGCGCTCAGCGAGCGGAGCAGCGCCGCCGCGAGGCCCACCGCCGCCGCGATGCCGATGTACACGGCGGCGGTGCGGAACGCGGCGGCGTGGTCCTGCTCCGTCACGCCCTGGGTGACGGCGTCGACGATCAGCTTCATCAGGTAGACGGCGAGCAGCGGGACGATGCCCTGGAGGACGGCGAGCGCGATGTTGAGAGCCGTCCAGCCCGGCGCCGCGCGCCAGACGAGGCGCACGGCGTCCATCAGGCGCAGCGCGTCGCTGAGCTGCGGTCTGCGTGGCTGGTCGGTCACCGGTCGCTCCTTCTTGTCGCCCCCGGCGGGCCGCTCCCTCACCGAGGGTGGTCCGTCCGGCTCGATAGTACCGAAAATGCGCGTGCCGGTGGACGGCTGCCCCAGTCGTATCGCCGCACGCGTCCCGGAACGCCGGCGCGCGCCTCCGTGCGGGGTCCCCGATGCTATGCTTCGCCCTGACTCCACGATCCACCAGCGTCGGTGACGGGTGAGCCATGAGACGTCAAGGGGGATGAAGATGCAGACCAGGCCCTGGGAGGTTCCACGGCTGATCGTGCTCGGCCGCGGCACACCCGAGGAGGCCGTGCTGACGGCGTGCAAGACCGCCGGCGTGCAGGGGCTCTCCCCGAACAACGTGTACGGCCTCTGCTGGACCACGGTCGAGTGCGCGCACTGCACGATCTGGGCTTCGTCGTGACGACGAGCCGCGTGTGTGAGTGACCTGACGTCGATCGTGTCGGAGCTGCGCCGCCCGCCCCGCCTGCCCCTCGAGGCGTCCGTCGACCTCACCTACCGCTGTTCCAACGCCTGCCGGCACTGCTGGCTCGTGACGCCCGACACCCCCGCCGAGCGCGCCGCGGAGCTCACCACCGGCGAGTGGCGCGAGGTCGTGGACCAGGCCCGCTCGCTCGGCACGCGCCGCTGGTCGATCTCCGGCGGCGAGCCGCTGCTGCGCGAGGACTTCGCCGAGCTCTTCGACCACATCACCCGCAAGGCGATCGGCTACTCGCTCAACACCAACGGCGCGCTGATCACGCCGCAGATCGCGAAGCTGCTGACCCGCAGAGGCAGCAAGATGATCGCCCTGTACGGCGCGACCGCCGAGGTGCACGACGACGTCACTCGCACGCCCGGCTCCTTCGACGCCACCATGGAGGGGTTTGCGCGGCTGCGCGAGGCCGGCGCCGGCTTCACCGTGCAGGTCGTCCCGATGCGCGCCAACTGGCACGAGTGGGAGGCGATGAAGGCGCTCGCGGCGTCGCTCAGCCCGCACTGGCGCGTCGGCGCAGCGTGGTTGTACCTGAGCGCCTGCGGCGACGCGGCTCGCAACGAGGAGATCGCCCGGCAGCGCCTGGATCCGGCGGATGTGATCGCCCTCGACGAGCCGATCCCGGCGGACGAGAGCGCGGCCGGGTCGGACGGCGAGGAGCCGGCAGCAGGGGCCGCGCACCCGCGTCCCGCGGGCGGCGACGATCGCGTGTACGCGGCGTGCATCGCCGGCCGTCGCGACCTCCACATAGACCCGTACGGGCAGGTCGCGCACTGCAGCTTCATCAAGGACCCGGCGCTGCGCTTCTCGCTGCGGGGTCCCGGCGGCGTCGCGCCGGGCGCGCTCGAGCGCATCTGGGAGCAGGAGTTGCCGGCCGTGGCCGACGGTGTCTGCGGCGGGCAGGAGTATCTCGAAGGATGCGCCGTCTGCGACGTTCGCGACGACTGCCGCTGGTGCGGCGTGTACGGCTACCTCGAGCACCGCCGGCACGGCGCCGGGGTCGACTACCTGTGCGAGGTGGCCAAGGAGGCGCGGCGCTTCAAGGACGAGTGGCGCCGCGATCACCGCCGCACCTTCCAGATCGGCGGGATGACGGTGCAGGTCGGCGCGGACCGGCCCGTCGCCGCCGACACCTTCTCCGCCAAGTTCCGGGACTTCGAGGCGCCGCCCGCGGAGGGCTGCGGCGCCGATGGTCTGCCCGTCATCCACATCCGCCACCACTTCGGCCTGCCGGACCTGCACGGCCGGGACCTCGGCGCGCAGACCTACCGCAAGCCGCCCTGGGCCATCTTCCGCCGGGGCTCGTCGTGGATCTACCTCGGCATCTCGCCGTCCGACGACGGCGAGGGAGTGCCGACGGACCTGCACCGCGTGGCCACCTTCAACGACGACCACACGCGAGCGCGCGTCTACAACGACGACGCGCGCGTCGACTCGTGGGTCAAGGGCGGGCTCGCCTCGGTGACCATGTTCCCGACCGACCAGATCCTGCTGGCGCGCGTGCTCGCCGACCGCGACGGGCTGTTTCTGCATTCCGGCGCGGTGATCCTCGACGGCGCCGGCCTGTGCTTCATCGGGCACTCCGAGGCCGGGAAGTCGACGACCATGGACCTGCTCTGCGCACGTCTCGGCGACCGCGTCGAGGTCCTGTGCGACGACCGCAACGTGGTGCGCTGGTGGCCGGATGGGCCGCCGCCGGTGCCGTCACAGGTCGCCGGCCCGGATGCCGCCGACGTCGCCGCCGGGGCGGGCGGCGACGAGGCTGCGCCCTCGCCGCCCGGCTTCTGGGTGCACGGCACGTGGAGCCACGGCACCGTGCCGCTCGTCTCCGCTTCGCAGGCGCCGCTCCGGGCGCTCGTCTTCCTGCGGCAGGACGAGTGCAACGAGATCGTGCGGCTCACCGACCGCAAGGACGTCTCCTCGCGGATCCTCGCCTGCATCATCCGCCCCTTCGTCACCGCCGACTGGTGGGAGAAGACGTTCGACGTCGTCGAGCGGCTCGTCGCCGAGGTCCCGGCCTATGAGATGCGCTTCGACAAGAGCGGCGCCGTGGTGCCGCAGATCGAGGCGCTTGCAGCAGCGAAGCGGTAGTATCAAGGCCGGGTTCCCCGCCCGTGCCGGGCGGCCGCGCAACGGATGGTCTGGAGGCACCACGTGAGACGCGAGGACTCAAAGGCGCCGGTTCGGCGCCGGGAGCGCCCGACGCTCGTCACGCTCGTGCGAAGCTCCTCCGAGGAGGCCGTGCTGGGCGGCTGCAAGCACGAGGCGCACCCCGAAGGCTTCCCGCACTTCAACCATCACCAGTGCGCGGGGTTTCTGATCGCGCCGTGCATCCTGTGCACCATCCTCGGGACGTCGTGAGCGGCGTTCGCGCGGTGCGGTGAGCGACTTCGTCCGCCGCACCACGCGCCTCGAGCGGCCGATCGGTTCGCGCCTCGGCCGGCTCGACATCGAGCTCACCGAGCGCTGCGACAACGACTGCATCCACTGCTGCATCAACCTGCCGGCGGGGGACCGTGAGGCTCGCGCCCGCGAGCTGACCACGGCGCAGGTCGAGGGGATCCTCGACCAGGCCGCCGAGCTTGGCTGCCTGCAGGTGCGCTACACCGGCGGCGAGCCGCTGCTGCGGCCCGACTTCGAGGAGCTCTACCTCCATGCACGGCGTCTGGGCATCAAGGTGCTCATCTTCACCAACGCGCGGCGGATCACGCCGGAGCTCGCCGATCTGCTTGCGCGCGTGCCGCCGCTGGTCACCGCCGAGGTGACCGTGTACGGCATGCATGCGGAGTCCTACGAGGCCGTCTCGCGCGTGCCCGGGTCCTACTCGCAGTTTCGCCGCGGCGTCGACCTGCTGCTGGACCGCGGTGTGCCCTTCGTGGTCAAAGGCGCCCTCCTGCCGGCCAACCGCGGCGAGGTGGAAGAGTTCGAGGCCTGGGCGGCCACGATCCCCTGGATGGACAAGCCGCCCAGCTACGCGATGACGTTCGACCTGCGCAACCGCCGCGACGACGAGCGCAAGAACGAGCTGATCCGCTCGCTCAGGCTCCCGCCGGACGAGGCCGTCGCGATGCTCACGCGGCGCCCCGAGGAGTATCGCCGGGAGATGACCGAGTTCGCCGGCAGGTTCATGGGTCCGCAGGGAGACGTGCTCTTCGCCTGCGGCGCCGGGCACGGCGTTAGCGTGGACGCGTACGGGCGCGCGCAGCCGTGCATGGGCGTGCGCGCACCGGAGCTCACCGTCGACCTGATCCGCGCGTGCGCTGCGGGCGGCGCCGACGGCGGAGGAGCTACGCTCGCCGCCGCCCTCGAAGCGTTCGCCGCCCTGCGTGAGCTGCGGGCGACGAACCCCGAGTACCTGCGCCGTTGCGCGCGCTGCTTCCTCAAAGGACTCTGCGAGCAGTGCCCGGCCAAGTCCTGGGCGGAGCACGGCAGGCTGGATACCCCGGTGGAGTACTTGTGCGCCGTCGCCCACGCCCAGGCGCGCTGGCTGGGCTGGCTCGGCGCGGACGAGTACGCCTGGGAGGTCGTGGACTGGCGTGCGCGGGTGACGTGAGGTGTCGCGCGGAGGTGCCCTTCACTGTCGGCGAGCGGCGTGGGAGGGTAAGCTGAAGCGAGGTACGGGTCCGCGACTGATTGAGGGGCATCCGGATGACGAGTGAAGTGACGCTGCAGACGGTCTGCGTGCCGTCGGAGGACGTGGTGGCGCGCGAGATCGAGGGCGAGATCATCATCGTCCCGCTGGTGGCCGGCATCGGCGATGCCGACGACGAGCTCTACACGCTCAACGAGACCGGCAAAGCCATCTGGGACAGGCTCGACGGGCAGCGCTCGCTGGCCGCCGTGGCCGCCGAGGTGGCCGGCGAGTTCGATGCTCCGCCCGCGGCGATCGAGGCCGACGTGCTCGGCTTCGCCGCCGAGATGGCGCAGCGCGGGATCCTGACGGCCGGGGCGTAGGCCCTGTGGCCGCGGCCGCGTCCGGATCGGCGTACGTCTCCGCCGGCGGGGAGCTGCGCCTCAGTAATCCTGGGCAGCTGGAACTGCTGCGCGGCATGGCCGAACGCGGCGTGCCGTTGCGCACCGCGGTGCGCGGCTTCAGCATGACGCCCTTCATCCGGGACGGCGACGTGGTCACCATCGAGCCGCTGCGCGCCGACCCCGAGGTCGGCGACGTCGTCGCTCTCGCCTTCCCGGAGAACGGCCGGATGGCGCTCCACCGCGTGGTGGAACGCCGCGGAGACCGGTGGCTGGTGCGCGGCGACAACTGCCCCCAGCCAGACGGCGTCTTCGGGCGCGCGGCCTTCGTCGGCCGCGTCGCGCGCGTGGAGCGCGGCGGGCGCGATCTGCATCTCGGCTTGGACCAGCACGCTGCGTGGATCGCGGCGCTCAGCCGCTGCGGCTGGCTGCCTCGGCTGCGGGCGGCACGGCTGGCGCCGCGGCGGGCGGCCGGCGGAGCGCTGCGCGCGGCGCA
>CAIYOD010000055.1 GCA_903927755.1 uncultured Thermoleophilia bacterium
GCACATGAGCGAGACGATATCCGCGCTCAAAGACGCCGGCCTGCGCGACTCCGTCAAGGTGATGGTCGGCGGCGCCCCGGTCACGGCCGCCTACGCCGACGAGATCGGCGCCGACGGCTACGGGGCCAATGCCGGCATGGCGGTGGAGCGGGCGAAGGAGCTGGCGGGGTAGACGGGGGCCGCCCCGGACGACCATAGACCGCGAAGGGGCGCGGCGCTCAAGGCGAGCGAAGAGTTCGAGGACCGGCCTGCGTCGTGCTGATACTGCAGGACGACCACGCCGACTCGCCGTCCCGCTCGACGACCTAGGGGCCGGGCCGTCATGGCTCAGGCCCCGGCGGCTTCTCCGCGATCGGAGCGGCCCCGCTCAAGGACCATGTCGATGTAGTCATCGCAGAGCGCGAGCGCATCGTCGACGCTGAAGTCCGTCGCCGCCATCAGCAACTCGACCCAGGCGCCGTCGGCCAGAGCCACGAGTCCGATCCCGGCCTGGCGGGAATCGATGTCCAGGCCTTCTCGCCGCGCCGCCTTGCGGAAGAGCTCGGCGTACCGCTCGCGCTCCTCGGCGTAAACGCGCTCGTTGATCTCCTTGAGCTCCGGGTCGCCGAGGGCCGCCTGCCAGAACCCGAACCAGGCATGAGCCCGCTCGGGCGCCGCCAGCTCCTGGTGGTACTCCGTGGCGACGATGGCGCGCAGCGTCGCGACCGGGTCGTCGTCCGCCTCCGAGCCGGCGGCGAACGCCGCGCGCTCCTCGTCCGCCAGCCTCAGGAACGCCTCGAGGAGAAGCTGCCGCTTGCTGCCGAAGTGGTGCCGGACAAGGCCGCGGGACACCCCAGCGGCGTCGGTGATCCTCTCGATGGAGACGCCCGCGGGGCCGTAGTTGGCCATGCATAGGATCGTCGCCTCGATGAGCTTGTCCTTCGACGCGGCGGCGCTGACCTGGCGCCTGTTCTGCTGCGGCTCCGCGCTCTCTGCCGGCCGCTCTGTCGGGTGCTCCCGGTCCATCGCGTCGCAGCGTACCACGGGGGTCTTGACGCGGACCAGACTGACTTGCTATACGTATAGATAGCGAAACCATCGGGGGGAGGTGGGCTCTTTGAAACGACGTGCCCATGCGGGGCGTACGCGCAGCGGAGGCTTCAGCCTGAATGCCTTCACCGACGACGAGTTCAGGGACCTCCACCTCGCCACGCTGGAGGTCCTCGAGCAGACGGGCGTCTTCACCGACGACCCCGAGACGATGGACATCTTCGAGTCCGGCGGCGCGACCGTCGACCGTGCAACGGGTGTCGTGAGGATCCCGCCGCGTCTCGTCGAGGCGGCGATCGATTCGTCGCCGGAGCGCATCCTGGCCGCCGGCCGGAGCCCCAAAGACGACATCATGCTCGACCCCGGGCGCGTCGGCTTCACGACCTTCGGCGAGGGCCTCAAGATCGCCGACCTCGAGACCGGCGAGATGCGCGAGCCGACCAAGCAGGACGTCGCCGATACCGCGCGACTCGCGGACTACCTGGAGGAACTGGACACGTACGAGCTCGCCGTCGGTGCCCACGACATGCCGACCGCGACGGCGAGCATCCACAGCTATGAGGCGGCGCTGCTCAACACCAGCAAGCACGTCTGCGCCGGTCCGCTCTCCCGGCGGGAGACCGAAGCGATCCTCGACGTCGCCGCCGCAGCCGTGGGTGGCCGGGAGGCCCTGCGGCGGCGTCCGATCGTGATGATCGGCGTGTGCCCGGTGAGTCCGCTGAAGCTCCCCAAGGAGTGCTCGGAGGCGATCGTCTCGGCCGCGCGTGCCGGCGTCCCCTGCCTGGTGCTCTCGATGGCGATGTCGGGCGGCTCGGCCCCGGTCAACCTCGCCGGCACCCTCGTCGTCCACAACGCAGAGGTGCTCGCCGGGATCGCGCTCGCGCAGCTCACGAGCCCGGGCACGCCGGTGCTCTACGGCAGCTCGACGACGGCCATGGACCTGCGTCTCGCAGCGGCCTCCGTCGGCTCGCCGGAGTGCGGCGTGATCAGCGCCGCCGTCGCCGCCATCGCCCGGCAGTACCGGCTGCCCAGCTACGTGGCCGGGTTGTAGGGCGACTCCAAGCTCTTCGACGCTCAGACCGGTCACGAGAAGACGCTGACCGCGCTGCTGCCGGCGTTGGCAGGTGCCAACCTGATCTACGGCGCGGGGATGATCGAGTCGGGTGTCGCGTTCGATTTCGGCCAGCTCGTCATGGACAACGAGTTCGCCAGGATGATCAAGCACGCGGTCATGGGCGTACCCGTGGACGACGAGCTGCTCGGCGTGGACGACATCGCCGAGGTAGGGCCTTTCGGGGACTTCCTGAGCCTGGCTTCCACGCTCAAGTTCATGCGCGGTCAGTCCCAGCCCAAGCTGATCGACCGGCGGGTGCGGGAGGACTGGGCCGCCGCCGGCGGCAAGGACCTGCACCAGCGCGCCCTGGAGGAGGCGCGTCGCATCCTCGCGACGCACGTGCCGGAGACGCTGCCTGAAGAGGTGGTGCTCGAGATCCGCAGGATCGTGGATGCGGCCGACGCCGCAGCAGAAGGGAGCGCGCATTGCACCTGAAGTTCGAATGCCTGTCGCCTGCCGAGAAGGACGCGCTGCACCAGCGCGTCCTGCACGTGCTCGAGCACGTCGGCATCGGCGTGGGGTCGACAGTCGCTCTGGACCTGCTCGCTGACGCCGGCGCGCGCGTCGACAGGGAGCGGCGCACCGCGACGTTGCCTCCGGAGCTGGTCGAGAGTCGCCTGGCGAAGGCGCCGAGTACCGTGCGGCTGGCCGCGCGCGACGCCGCCCGAGACCTGCTCGTCGGCGCCGGCTCGCCGCTGGCCTGCTGCACGGACGGTATGGCGACGATGGTCTTCGACGACGCGACCGGTGAGGTGCGTGACTCCACGCGCGAGGACCTCGCCTACTACTACGGCCTCTACGACGCTCTCGACGAGCTCGACTTCATCTGGACGTCGCTGACACTGGGTGATCGTGATCCTCTGCGCGTGGGCCTCGAGACCGATCTCATCGCCCTGGAGTCCACGTCCAAGCACGTGCAGAGCGTCGTCGCGCATTCGCCCGAGCAGGTGCCGCCGCTGCTCGAGATGCTCGAAGCCATCGCGGGCGCGCCGCTCCACGAGCGGCCGATCTACTCCTCCCTGCACTGCCCGGTGTCGCCGCTGCGCTTCGAGGGCGACAAGCTCGACGCCTCGATCGAGCTCGCCCGCAGCGGGGCTCCGATCCTCATCCACCCCCTGCCGCTGCTGGGCACCACCGGCCCCATGAGCGTGCTGGGCACGACCGTCATCGCACTCGCGGAGATCCTGGCCGCCGTCACCATCTTCCAGCTGGCGGCGCCCGGCTGCGCGCTCATGGTGGTCGCTATCGGCGGTTCCACGCACCTGCGCACCGGCGGGTACTTGTGCGGCGCGCCCGAGGTGGCGCTGGTCGACATGGCCAGCCTCGTCATGACCAGGCAGTACGGGCTGCCGAGCATGAGCGGGGGCATGAGCACGGATGCCAAGGCCGCCAACTTCCAGGCCGGCTCGGAGGGCGCTCTGCTGGCGGCGACCTCCGTGCTGTGCGGCGCGGACCTGCTTACCGGCGCCGGGCTCGTCGACAGCGACATGGCCGTGTCCACGGCCAAGGCCGTCCTCGACTGCGACACCATCGGGTCGGTCAAGCGCCTGCTCGAGGTACCCGACGCCGTGGACGACGCATCGACGTTAGTGGAAGACATCGCCGCGGTCGGTCCCGGCGGTCAGTTCCTCGCGCGGCGCAGCTCCCGTGAGAACTCGCGCCGCGGCGAGATCTGGCAGTCGTCCGCCTTCCAGCGCGACGGCCTCTCCGCCTACGCGGGGCGCTCCCTCGTGAGCGACGCGCTGGAGCGTGCCGAGGCAATGCTCGCCGCTCACGAGCCCACGCCCATTCCCGACGATGCCCGCCGCGAGGCGCGCGCCGCGTTCGAGCGGTACGCGCACGGCGCGGGCGCCGGCAGTCACTGAACAAGGAGCACCGGAAGATGGAGACGCAGTACCCGACCCGTATGGGCGACGGCTCGCTGACCCGCTTGACGCGCAGCGAGATGCGTGCGGAGCTCGAAGAGGGCACCCTGGCGGCGGCAGGCCGGGCCAAGGTGCCGCCGCTGTCCGCGGACGAGCTCGACCACCTGCTCGAGATCTGGGCGTCGCCGGCCAAGTTCTCCGCCGTCGACATCGGCGACGAAGTCGTGCTCACGTACGACGGTTCGGGGTCCAAGACGGTCGGCACGCGCACCCAGGACCTGCTCATCTACGAGCAGATGTTCGGGGCCGACTCCGTCGAGCTCGGGCACGTCGACTACTCGTTCAAGGCCATCCGGACCATCCTGCCGTTCGAAGCCCAGAACATGAAGGACGCGCAGGCGGTCCTGACCGTGCCGGTGATGTACGGCGCGATGCCCAATCTTGGGCTGTACTCCAAGCCCGACGGGCCGGCGCCCAACTGGTCGGAGCTGCTGCCGCTGGCACGGGTGGACGAGGCGCGGGCGGCTCAGGAGGAGGCGGTCGGGTACGCCGTCGAGGACATGGTGAAGACCGCCGACGCGCTGTGGGAGGCGGGCGCCGACGGCATCGACTTCGACACCGCCGGCGCGGCCGGCGACGGCGACTTCCTGGCCACCCTCCTCGCTATCGAGCGCATCCGCGCCGCCCACCCCGACATGGGCATCCAGGTCGGCATGGCCGGCGAGTTCGTGCTCGGGATGCACGGCCAGCTCGAGTACGAAGGCGTTCGCCTGGCGGGCCTCTGGCCGCGGGGGCAGATGGAACTCGTGCGTCGCGCGGGAGCGACCATCTACGGTCCGGCGATCACCGTGAACACGCGCCGGACGGGGGCGTGGAACATCGCTCGCGCCCTGACGCTCGTGAAGCCATGCATGGAGGTGGCCGAGATCCCCGTGCACATGAACATCGGCATGGGGGTCGGCGCGATCCCCACCACCAGCTACCTGCCGCTGGACGCCGTGGGGCGCGCCTCGCGAGCCACGGTGGACATCCTGCGGCTGGACGGCTTGTAGGTCGGCGGCGGCGACCCTCTCGGGATGCCGTGTGCCCACGCGACCGCCTCGGGGATGTGCGGGATGCGCGCTGCTGGAGATCTGGTGGCGCGCATGCAGATCACTCGGGGGATGCGGATCGTCGAGGCCAAGGCATATGTCGCGGAGCGGCTCGGGGTCAGCCCCTTCGACCTCTCGGACCCGATCGCCATGGAGGACGTGCGCAGGGAGCGGCAACTGGGGCGCATCACGACCTTCGAGATCAGCTACCCCACCCAGTCCAGTGCCATGGAGGCCAAGTTCAGGATCGCCGAACTGCTGGACCTGCCGATCAACTGCGTGCAGCGCTTCAGGCAGCACGCGGGGCTGGCGTAAGCCCCGGCGACTGGGAGGGGCGCGGCACTTCGTGAACGACCAGCTCACGCAGACTATCATCGGCGGCGACGCCGGCCACGGGCCCAACGCCGGCATGGAGGTCGAACGCGCAAAGGAGCTGATGGCATGACGAGCATGGCGGCAGACATCTACGCAGAGACGGCCGAGAAGGCCGAGATCTGCGACCCTGCGCCGCTCTGGCCTGGAGGCACCCGGTGACCGCCTCCATCGACCGCGAGCGGCTCGCGGCGCTCAAGACGCGCGAGGACGAGCTCTTCGTCGCGCGCCATCCACGATCCTGCGAGCTCTTCGAGCGCGCCCAGGCGCACATGCTCGACGGCGTCCCCATGAACTGGATGACGCGCTGGTCGAGCCCGTTCCCTCCGTACGTGGCCGCGGCGAGCGGCGCCCGCTTCACCTGCGTCGACGGCCACGAGTACGTCGACTTCTGCCTCGGGGACACAGGAGCCATGACCGGGCACTCCCCAGAGGCCTCCATCGCCGCTATCGCCGCGCAAGCGGCGCGCGGCATCACCACGATGCTCCCCACCGAGGACTCCCTCTGGGTGGCCGCGGAGCTCAGTCGCCGATTCGGCCTGCAGTACTGGCAGCTCGCACTGACGGCGACGGACGCCAACCGCTTCGCCATCCGACTCGCCCGTCACGTCACGAAGCGCCCGAAGATCCTCGTCTACAATTACTGCTACCACGGCTCCGTGGACGAGACGATCATCACCATCAACGACGGCGTCCCGGGCCCGAAGCCGGGGAACGCCGGCCCGCCGGTCGACCCGACCGTGACGACCAAGGTGATCGAGTGGAACGACCTCGAGGCGCTGGAGCGGGCGCTCGAGCCCGGCGACGTGGCCTGCGTCCTCGCCGAGCCCGCCCTCACCAACATCGGCATCGTCCTGCCTGACGAGGGCTACCACGCGGAGTTGCGCCGGATGACGCGCGAGACCGGCACGCTCCTGATCATCGACGAGACGCACACGATCTGCGCCGGTCCCGGCGGCTGTACCCGGGCGTGGGGCCTCGAGCCGGACATCGTCACCTTGGGCAAGCCTATCGGCAGCGGTGTTCCCGCGGCGGTGTACGGCTTCGGCGAGGCGATCGCCGACCTCATCCACAGGGACTGGGACTACCACGCCGCGGACGAATGCGGCATCGGCGGTACGCTGGCCGGCAACGCGCTCAGCGTGGCGGCCGTGCGCGCAACGCTGAGCGAGGTCCTCACGGATGAGGCGTATGAGCGCATGATCCCGCTCGCCGGCCACTGGGCCGACGGCGTCGAAGCGGTCATCGGCGAGTTCGCGCTGCCGTGGGTGGTCAAGCGTCTGGGCTGCCGCGCGGAGTACTGGCCGCGGCCCGTGCCGCCGCGCAACGGGGGCGAGGCCGCCGCTGCCGAGGACGAAGAGCTCGACCGCTACCTGCACCTCTTCATGCTGAACCGCGGCATCCTGATGACGCCGTTCCACAACATGGCGCTCATGTCGCCGCAGACGACCGCGGCGGACGTCGACCGGCACACGGAGGTCTTCCGGGAGGCCGCGCAGACACTCGTCGGCTGAGCGCGGTCTACTGCGCGTCCGCCAGCTCGGCGTCCGCGGCCGCGACGAACCGCCGGAGCTCGGCGCGCATGCCTTCGGGGAGCGGCTCGGGCACGTGCGTCGCAAGGATCTCCCGCGCTCTCTCCTCGGCGTTCTCGAGCGCCCCCCTCTTGCCGGCGGCCAGCCAGGCGTCGAAGGGCGTCCGGTCCCAGACGCCCGGGCGCCAGATCTCGCCCATGTGGGCCCGGGTGTGCTTTTCGGCCAGATAGGTGCCGTTCGGGCCGACCTTACGGATCACGTCGAGCGCCAGCGTCTCGTCGGTCACCTCGATGCCGCCGGCCATCTTCTGGACGATGCCGTAGACCTCGACCTCCATCAGGAGGTGGGCGTAGCTCAGCGTCTTCGACCCGTCGAGCAGACCGCAGCCGCTCATCATCTCAGCGCCGGCCGAGACGCTGGACAGCGTCGAGAGCGCGTCGTCGACGGCGGCCTGCCAGCCGGGCTCCTTGGCGCCGCTCGCCATGGTGCCCATGTTCATCGCGAAGCCGAAGTGGTGGGCAAGCTGGGTGGCGGCGGCGGCCAGCACGTAGTCCTCCGGACTGCCGCCGGTGTAGCCGCCCGTCTTGAGGTCCATCACGGAGGGCGCGCCCGCCAGGAACACCGGCGCGCCCGGATGCGCCAGCTGCAGCAGGACGATCCCGGCAAGGACCGCCGCCAGGTTGACCACGAGGTTGCCGGCCATGGTCGCCGGCGCCGACGCACAGGCGAGCGTCAGCGAGAGGAAGCCGACAGGGACACCGGCCTCCGCACAGACGAGCGCCGCTTCGAGACTCACAGCTTCGTTGCTCAGCGGGTCGATCGGGCAGGCGATGAGACTCATGATGGGACGGCGGCGAAGCTCTTCGGCTCCGCCGGCCACCACCCGCGCCATCTCGACGGCACGCCGTGCCATCGCCTCGCCGACGACGTCCACAGCCTGGAAGTGCTTGCTGGTGTTGGCGAAGATCGCCTCGAGCTCGTGCAGGGGCCGCGTTGCCAGCGGCACGTCCTCCGCCGTCACGACCGGCCCCCAGTAGAAGCTGATCTGAGGCACGGCGTCGACGAAGCGGGCGGAGGCGGCGACGTCGGCCTTGGTGCTGGGCCTCAGCTCCCCGCTGTCGGGATCGATCACGCGGACGCCGCACCCGTCGTTGCTGAGGTGGCTCAGGGTCCCATCGAGAACGATGTCGCAGCGCGGGTCGCGGGCAGCGAGGAGCGGCGCGCCAGGCGCCGCGTGCAGCGCCGCCCGGACGACGCTCTCGGGCATGCGCGCGACCTGCGCCGCCCGGTCGACGCGGCAGCCGCCGCGCTCCAGCGCATCGAGCGCGCGCGCCAGCGGGAAGCGCGCGCCCACCTCAGCCAGCGTCTCGAGGATGCCCGCCTCCAGTCGCTCCACGTCGGTCGCGCTGAGCACGTCCCACCGCAGGCGCGGCCTGATCGGGTCGATACGCAAGGCTGCGTCCGCCATCGCTCCTCCTCGTCGCCGCGCCCGATGGTATCGGTCCGGGCCCAGCCGCGTCATCCGGCTCCGTACGCGAAAGAGGCGGGGGGGCGCC
>CAIYOD010000056.1 GCA_903927755.1 uncultured Thermoleophilia bacterium
GCCCACTTGCGGTCGTCGAGCCACTTGACGTAGTCGCTGGGGCCGATGTGCACGTTGTCGGCGCCCATGTCGTAGTCGAGCTGGCTGGTGACCGCGTTGGTCTTGCTGATCTTCTTGGACTCCAGGCGCTCGCGCTCGAGCATGTTGAGGAAGTCCGTGTTGCCGCCCACGTTGAGCTGGCTGGTGCGCTCGAGCTTGACGCCGCGCTCGCGCATGAGGCGCGTGAGTACGCGGTGCACGATGGTGGCGCCGACCTGGCTCTTGATGTCGTCGCCGATGATCGGCACGCCGGCCTCGACGAAGCGCTTCTGCCAGTAGGGCTCGCGCGCGATGAAGACGGGCACGCAGTTCACCATCGCGCAGCCGGCGGTGAGGATCTGCTCCGCGTACCACTTGGTGGCCTCTTCGCTGCCGACGGGCAGGTAGCTGATGACGACGTCGGTCTGCGTCTCCTTGAGGATGCCGACGATGTCGGCGGTCGGACCCGGCGCCTTCTCGATGATCTGCGAGAGGTACTTGCCGAGGCCGTCGTGGGTCATGCCTCGCGCGACCGTGACGCCCTTGTTGGGGACGTCCGCGAACTTCACGGTGTTGTTGGGCTTGGTGAAGACGGCCTCGCTGAGGTCCTTGCCCACCTTGTTCTTGTCGATGTCGATGGCGGCCACGAACTCGATGTCACGGACGTGATAGCCGCCAACCACGGGATGCATGAGACCGGGTACGAAGTCGGTCTTCTTGGCGTTCTTGTAGAACTCCACGCCCTGCACGAGCGACGAGGCGCAGTTGCCGACGCCGATGATCGCAACGCGTACTGGATTGCCCAAGATCGGTCTACCTCCACTGGCTGCGGCCGCTCCGGGCGGCCGCGTCGATCGGAGCGGGGTCCGGGCGCACGAAAGGGGCCCCGACCGGCTCGAGATAACGCGCGAGAGTATATCACGCGGCGGCGGTGGTCCCGGCACCGCCGCGGCGGCGGCTCAGCTACCTGCGGCCGCCGCGCCCGGACGGCTCGGGCCACAGATCGTCGCCGAGGTCGCCGTCGCGAGGAGCCGCGTCCGCGGCCGCCGGGGGCGCTTCGAGCGCCGGCGGCCGCTCCGAGGCGCGCAACTTGCGCAGCACGTGCACCTCGCGGTGCACGACGGTGATCACGGTGAGCAGCGTGAGGAAGTACAACCACCACACGAGGAAGCTCGTGCCGCCCGGCTCCCACCAGGAGAACAGGAAGCCGATGCCGAGACCTACCAGGCGTTCGGGCCGGGACATGAAGCCGACCTTGCAGTCCACGCCGAGCGCCTCGGCCCGGGCACGGACGTACGAGACCATCTGGGCGGACCCCATGAACACCAGAACGGCGACGATGGGGCCCCATTCCGGGCCCTCGCGCACGAAGTAGACGACGAGGGCCGCGGCCACCATGAGCTCGGAGACGCGGTCCAGCGTGGAGTCGAGAAACGCGCCGGCCTTGGTGGGTCCGGCGCCGGCGCGCGCCACAGCCCCGTCCATCCCGTCGCAGAGCGACGCGATGATACCGACCACGAGCGCCCACCCGAAGTAGCCGGTGATGATGAGCGGGAGGGCGGCCACCTGCAGCAGCAGGCCGATGTAGGTCATCATGTCCGCTGTGAACCCGCGGCGCGCGAGGATCGCTCCGAGGTGCAAGAACCCGCGGCGGGCGCCGTCGGTATAGCGGGTCTTCAGGTTCGCCACGTCAGCCGTCGCGCTCGCGCACGGTCACGGCCGACTGCGGCACGGCGCTCGGCTGCACATTCACGGCGAAGGCCCAGGCGGCGAGCACCACGAGCGCCCCGGCGACGGCGTCGATGATGAAGTGGTTGCCGGTCGCGACGATCGCGACCAGCACGACGACCGCGTACACGTAGCCGAGATAGCGTGTCCAGCGCCCGTGAGCGAGCGAGTACAGCATGATGCCGATGAACAGCGCGTAGCCGAAGTGCAGGCTGGGCATGGCGGCGAACGGGTTGGCCAGCAGACCGTTCTCGAGGATGTGCTGCCGCACGCCATGGAGGAAGTTGATGTCGGCGACGCCGGACGTGAAGATCATCCGCGGCGGCGCCGTGGGCAGCAGCGCGAAGACGATGACGGCGACGAAGTTCATGGCGAGGAACCAGTTGCGATACAGGATCCACGAACCTCGATGCTGCGTGAACATCCACACCATGGCGCCGATGATGATGGGGAGATGCGCGTACTGGTAGATCAGCACGAGCGCCGTCATCAGCGGCTCCAGCTCGCTGACGCGGCCCTGGATCCACGGCTCCCACCAGATGCCCAAGGCCTTCTCGAGGTTCATGAAGAACACACCGTTGGCGAGCGCGACGGCCTCGCGGCCCTGCGCCAGAGCGCGCGAGATGTCGTACGCGGCATAGCACAGCAGCATGATCATGACCTGGCGCCACACATCGTCCCGAGCGAACGGAGCGAAGGACAACCTGGCGTCGGTGAGAAGCCGGCGGCCGACCGTGGGCCTGAGGCGCGCGTTCACCCTCTTCGACCTCCCGTCAGGTGGACGTCACGGGCTGGCGCCCGTATCCAACGAACGATAGCAGAGCCGCGAACCGGCGAGCAACTGTGCGCGGCCGCGTGACGTCGTCCTTTGGTGAGCCCGCCCGGACCGCTTCGGCGCGGGCGGACACACGCTTGCTGGTGTTGTTCCCCGCCGGCGGAGCCGGTCCTGTGCCGCCGTTGCCCGCGGATGGGCAGATGACGATGCGTGAGAGACAAGGCGGAGGGTGAAGACTGGTGGGCCGTGAAGGATTCGAACCTTCGACCTTGGGATTAAGAGTCCCCTGCTCTACCAACTAAGCTAACGGCCCACGGTCGCGCGAGGCGATATGGTACCAGCCCGCCGCGGTCTTGCCAAACGGGCGCCGCGAGGCGCCGGCGGCGCCCGGTCAGGCGCCGAACACGTGGCGGCCGGCGACCTCGTAGCCCGCGTCGGCGACGGTCTCCTCGATGGAATCGAGCGTGACGGCTGCGCCGTCGAAGTCGACGGTGACGGTCTTCTCGGCGACGTCGACGTCTACCTGACCGACGCCGCCCATGGCGCCGACGGCCTTCTCGATCGCCATCTTGCAGTGGTTGCACGAAACGGATGGTACGTTGAGCACGGCGTGCGTCTCAGCCATTCTCGCTCCCTCCCGATGCGGCCGCGGAGCCAAGCTCGTCGAGCCTGAAGGTCTCCGACCGGCCCTCGCCCAGAGCGACGGTGACGCTGTCGACCGGGGCCAGCAAGTCCGTGACCTTACCTTCCCCCGCGGGGGTCTTGACTATCGCCCCGCGCTTGGGCGCCCGCTTGCGGAACGAGACATACACCTGGTGCTCGTACTTGAGGCAGCACATGAGGCGCCCGCAACAGCCGCTGATCTTGGTGGGGTTGAGCGGCAGGTTCTGGTCCTTGGCCATGCGGATGGAGACCGGCTCTTGATCGCCCGCGAACGTGGCGCAGCAGAGGCTGCGGCCGCAGGGTCCGTAGCCGCCGACGATGCGCGACTCGTCCCGGGCGCTCACCTGCTTGAGCTCCACGCGGCGACTGAGCCGGTCGCCGAGCCTGTTCTGAAGCTCGCGGGCGTCGGTGCGCTCCTCCGCGAAGAACGTGATCGTGAGCTTGGGGCCGTCGAACGCCTGGCGCGCCTCGACGACCTTGACGTCGAGCTTGAGGTCGGCGGCAAGCCGGCGGCACTCCCTCTGCGCCCGGCACTCCATCTCGCGGTGCGAGGCGATGGCATCGAAGTCGGCGGCCGAGGCCTTGCGCAGCACCTTGCGGAGGCCGCGCGGGGCGGCGTCGCCGGCGACCTCGTCGGGGCCTTTGACGACCCGTCCGAAGTCGGCGCCGCGCGTGGTGTCGACGACGACTCCGTCGCCCGGAGCGAGCTCGAGCTCGCCGGCGCCGAACTGGTAGACCCTGCCGCCGCCGCGGAACACGACGCTGCAGATCCTAGGCACTTGTGGAGACCTCCTCGAAGCGGGCGAACAGAGCCTGGAACGCGAGCTTCTGGTCGATGGTGAGATACAGGTCTTTGCGAGTCCTGGCGGCGACGCCCAAGAGACGAGCGTAGTGTTCCGGCGTCGCCACGACCCCCTCGACGAGCGCGTCGCGGTGGTCGCTGTTCCAGAGTACATCGGATGCCCCGGAGGCGACCACCCAGAGGTCGCGCACCCACGAGACGAGCAGGTCGAGCGCATCCTGTGCGGCGACCCGCTGGCGACGGCGAGTCTCGCGCTTGGCGCGCTCCTCCGCCTGCTCCACGTACCACTTGAGGTCCTTCTTGTCCTGGAACTGGCGCTCGAGCTCCGCGAGCCGGGCCTCCAGGTCCGTCTGGACCTCCGCGGCGACCTCGGCCTGCTCCCGCGTGAGCACGTCGATGAACGCATCCGCCGGCGCCGGGCCGTCCTGCGGGCGGGCGCCGGCCACGACGGCCGCCGCGTACTTGAGGTACTCCTCGCGGCGACCCGGCCCGGCCGCGTCCGCAGCCATCCGCGCCGCCTTCTCCACGGAACCGAGCGAGAGACGCGCGAGCGCCTCGGCCGCACTCGGGCTCACGTCACAACGCTCGAGCAGATGGGAGGCCACCTCGGTGTCGCTCAGCGGCCGGAACTCCACGACCTGACAACGGCTGCGGATGGTCGGGAGGACGCGCTCGAGCCGATCCGTGACGAGGAGGAACACGACGTAGGAGGGCGGCTCCTCCAGACTCTTGAGGAACTTGTTCGCGGACTCCCTGTTCATGTACTCGATCTCGGGGATGACCCACACGCGACGCGCGGCCGAGAACGGCTTGAGGCTGAGGTCGCCGACGATCGCCTTCACCTGCTCGATGCGCCACACGTCGCCCTCACGCTCGAGCACGTGCAGGTCGGGGTGCACACCGCGTCGCGCGCGCTCGCACTCCGGGCACGCGCCGCAATTGCCGCATCCGCTGACCAGAGCGGCGCCGAGCTCGCGCGCGAAGGCCGTCTTGGCGAGTCCTTCCGGGCCGGTGAGGAGGTACGCGTGGCTCAGCGTGCCGTCGCGAAGGACCCGCTCGAAGAAGGCTTTGGCCGGAGCCTGGCCCGGGATGTCGCCGAACACGGCCGCCTCCTCAGCCGCCGAGCCGCAGGCCGGCGTCGGCGACGGCCTCCAGGGCGGCGGCCTCGACGTCGGCGGCGACGAGCTCAACATCGCGGAAGCCGTCGATGAGGCGGACCCGCTCCGGGAAACGGCGCGCGAGGGCGGCGAAGCCGGCCGCCACGCGCTGCTGGAACTCGACACCCTCCGCCTCGATGCGATCGGCGCGGCCGTCGCCGGCGCCGGAGCGGGCCAGCCCGACGACCGGATCGACGTCGAGCACCAGCGTCACGTCGGGCAGCAGCCCGTGCAGGCCCGGCTCGTTGACGGCCAGGACCTCGTCGACGCCGAGCTTGCGGGCGAAGCCCTGATAGGCGAGCGACGAGTCGAGGAAGCGGTCGAGGACGAGCACGCGGCCGGCCTCGAGCTCGGGCAGCAGCACGGTCTCGACGAGCTCGGCGCGAGCGGCCGCGTACAGCAGCGTCTCGGTCCACGGCGCCAAGGACGACGGGCCGTGCAGCAGGACGTTGCGGATGGCCTCACCGGCCGGCGTGGCCCCAGGCTCACGGATGACAGCGCCCGACGCGGACGCCGGCCCGACCGGCAGGCCGCAGGCGGCCAGGCGCTCACACAGCAGGGCCGCCTGGGTGCTCTTGCCGCACCCGTCGCAGCCCTCGAGGCTGATGAGGACACCGCGCAGCTTTCTCACTAGGTCCTCCCCGCCGGCTCGCGGCGCCGCAGATCAACCGGCTTTCTTGCGCGCCTTGTACTTCTCTTTGCTCGGACAGTCGATGTCGATGCACAGCACCCACGGACGTCCGCGCCCGCCGCCGCCGACCACCTTGATCTCCGGCCAGCCGCACTCGGCGCACGCCTTGCCGGTGGGCACGATGGTGCCCCGCTGCGGCAGCGGGAACGTCTGGCCGCAGCCGCGCCGTGGGCGCTCGCCCTCGACGGCAGGCTGCTGCGGCTCCTCGCCCTCCTTACCGACGCAGGCGGCGAAGCGCTTGCCCGTCTTGCCGCGCAGCACGCGGAGCTGCCCGCCGCAGTTCTTGCAGGTGCCGAGGGTGAGGTCTTCGCGCACACCGCTCTTGATGCGGTCGCGGATGTCGCCGATGTGGGCGTCGAGCATCTTCCAGGCCTGCTCGAGCATCTCCTGGCTCTCGTGGACGACCTCGTCGCGGCGCAGTTCGCCCTCGCTGATGCGGTCCATCTGCCGCTCGAGGGTGGCCGTCATCGCGCTCGACGAGATGTCGACCGGAGCCTTCTCCATGGCGGCGTCGAAGGCTGCGATGAGCGCCATGCCGAGCTCGGTGGGCTCGACAGGGTTATCGCGCACGTAGTTGCGGTCGTAGAGGTGCTGGATGATGTCGGCGCGCGTGGCCTTGGTGCCCAGGCCGAGATCTTCCATCTTCTCGATGAGCTTGCCCTGGCCGTAGCGTCCCGGCGGCTGGGTCTCTTTGGCCTCCGTGCGGACGTCGAGGACCTTGAGAGTGTCGCCCGGCTGCAGCGGCGGCAGCGGCCGGTCGCGCTTGGCCGCGTACTTCTCGTACACCTCGAGATAGCCGAGCGACGCGACCCGCGCGCCGTAGGCCAGGAACGGCTCCGGGCCCAGGCTGATGTCGACGCGCTGCCGTTCGATCACGGCCGCCGGCAGCAGCGTGGCGAGAAAACGCCGCGCGACCAGGTCGAAGACCTTGGCCTGGTCGCCGCTCAGCTCCTTCTTCGGCGCGCCCACCGGATAGATCGGCGGGTGGTCGGTGGTGCGCTTCTTGCCGCGCGTGGCGGTGAGCTTGTCCTGCCCGGCGAGGCGAGAGGCGGTGGCCGCGACCGGCGCCCAGTGCGAGAGCTCGCGCAGGCTGCCGTGCAGGTCCAGCGACGGTGGGTAGACCGTGTTGTCGGTGCGCGGATAACTGATGAGGCCGTCGAGGTACAGCGACTCGGCGGCGCGCATGGCCCGCGCCGGCGTCATGCCGGAGCCCGAAGCGGCGCTCATCAGCGCCGTGGTGTTGAACGGCGCCGGCGGCTTGTCCTGGCGCGGCTCGGCCTTGTACGCGGTGACCTCGGCGGTCTCCACCTGAGCGCCGGCGTAGGCCGCCTCCATGGCCTCCTGCGTGTCGAAGCGGCCCTTGGCGTGAGCGACCTCGAACGGCTCGCCGTCGTGCTCGAGCGTGGCTTTGAGCTCCCAGTAGGGCACGGGCACGAACGCCCGGCGCTCGAGCTCGCGGTCGACGACCAGGCGCAGGGTGGGCGACTGCACGCGCCCGACGGACAGGTAGTCGGAGCCGTAGCGGTACGACGCAAGCGACATGAAGCGGGTGAGTACGGCGCCCCAGATGAGGTCGATGTCCTGCCGAGAGTGCGCCGCCTCGGCGAGGTTGAAGTCGACCGTGGAGGGCTTGGCGAACGCGGCATTGACCTCCTCGGGCGTGAGAGCCGAGTAGCGCACGCGGATGTGCCGGTCGACCACGGCCGCCGGCAGCATGGGCTTGACGTGCGGATCGCCGCCGTTGACCGGCTCCGGCGCCGGCGCCTTGGCGCGCGCCTCGGCGCCGTCCTTGGCCGCGGCCTTGCGCTTCTTCTTCTCCGGTTTGTCGCCCGGATTGTGCTTGAGCGCGTCGCCGCGCAGGATCTCGATCGCCTCGTGGCCGATGAGCTCGCCCTCGCGGTCGTAGTCGGTGGCGATGACGAGCTCGGTGGCGCCCTTGGCGACGGCGCGCAGCGCCGCGAGCGTGCCGGCGGCGCCGCCGTCGACCACCCACGCGAGGTCTGGCTTCTCGATCATGTCGCCGAGGTACTTGAGACTCCAGCGCTTGTAGGTGTTGGGGAACACGGTCTCCATGACGTGACCGCGCAGGCCGACGGCCACGGCGTCGTCGCCGTCCATGGTGAAGTGATACGACCGCACCTTCTGGCGGCCGCGGCCATGCTCCTTGACGGCGACCTTGCCGCCGAGGATCTCGGCGATCTTCTTGGCCGCCGAGTCCTTCTCTGTGACGATGAGCTTCACTGCTACCTCATGGGGACGTGAGAGGAACGACCAGGACTGCGGGAGTTAATACCACCCCGCAAACCTGGTCGTCGAGATGACGTTGAGAGATGACCGCTCAGCCGAGCGCCGCGATCGCCTCGTCCCGCGTGGCGTGCATCGAGAACACGCGGTCGAGGCCGGTGACGCTCAGCACCCGCTCCACCGGCCGCGTGGTGACGACGATCGTCATCGTCCCGCCGGCGCCGTGCACGCGGCGGACCCCGCCGATGAGCACGCCGAGCGCGGTGGAATCGATGAACGTCACCTCGCTGAGGTCGACGACCAGGCGCTTCACCCCGGAGTCGAGGAGCTCCAGGAGAGACTCCTTGAACTGCGGCGCGGTGAAGATGTCGACCTCACCGGCGAGTACGACGACGCCGAGGTCGTCACCTTGACGCTCGCTGGAGACGCTGAACATGTCGCTCATTGCCCTGTCCTTACTTGGTCGGCGATGGAGTGGGTGTGGGGGTCGTCTGCGGCGCGTTGGCGGCGATCCAGTCCTTGACCTCGGCCGCGTAGGGCGACTCGGGGTCGAGTTCGAGGAATCTCGTGAACGCGAGCATCGCGGTGGTGGTGTCGCCGGCGGTGCTCGCGGCGGCGCCCAGATTGAAGAAGGCGTCGGGGTCCTTGGGCGTGAGCGCCGTGATGTCGGCGTACGCCGTCGTGGCCGCCTGGGTGTCGCCGAGCTGGCTGTACACACCGGCGAGGCTGGTGAGCACGTCCAGCCGCTGCTTCTTGACGGCCGCGCCCTTCTGCTTCGCGAGCAGCTTGTCGGCCGTGACGTAGGCCGCGGCCGCGTTGTTCAGGTCGGCGGTGAGCGCCTGGGAGCCCTGCTCCCGCATGGCCGACCGCGAGAGGTACGCCTCGGCGAGGCTGAGCCAGGCCGCGACATCCGTGGGGTCGGTCGTGGTCGCGGTCTGGTACTTGATGATCTGCTGGTCGAGCGTCTCGGTGACGTCCTCCTGGGCGCTGTTGAACCACGTGCAGCCGTTGAGCACGCCGGAGTACCCGACGACGAGGAATGCGGCCATGAGGAACGCCATGAACGAGAAGACGATCCTCTGCCAGAACTTGACCCTGCGGCGATCGAGCAGCACTTAGACGGTCTCCTCTCGATGAGCGGGCGTCTGCCACCAGCCGGAGTCGGCGCCGCCGATCTCGACGGCACCTGTGCGGACGCGGTCCTGCAGTTTCTCGCGGACGGCGACGGCGGTGGAGCGGATCGCATCGGCGTCCGCGCCCATGTGAACGCGGTCGCGGTAGAGCTCGCGTCCGCCGACGACAGTGAGCCTGATGTCGTCCTGGTTGGCGCCGTAGACAAGCGCCGAGTACGGGTCGGCGATCGGCGCGAAGTGCGAACGCGAGACGTCGACGGCGATCAGGTCGGCACACTTGCCCGGTTCCAGGCTGCCGACCTCGGCCTCCATACCCAGCGCTTCCGCACCGCCGAGCGTGGCTATACGCACGCACTTCTGTGCGTCGAGCACGCTCACGTCCCGCTCCACGGCGCGGTGCAGGAACAGCATGGTGCGCATCTCGTCGAACATGTCCATGATGTTGCTCGACGCCGGACTGTCGGTACCGAGGCCCACGCGCACGCCCTCGTGAAGAAGGTCGGCGAGCGGCGCGACGCCACACCCGAGCTTGGCGTTGCTCTTGGGGCAGTGCGCCACCGCGACGCCGGTGTCGCGCAAGATGCGGATGTCGTCGCGGGTGAGGTTGACGCAGTGGACGGCGAGGAAGTCGCGGTCGAACACGCGCCACTGCTGCAGGTACTTGATCGGCGTCACGCCGTAGGGCTGGACGAGCATGCGCTCCCAGCCCATCTTCTCGCGGTAATCGTGGGCGAACTTGCCCGAGCCGGAGCGGATGTACGTGAGCTCGTCCTGGCTCTCGGCGACGTGGCTCATGACCTTGAGGCCGCGCTCGCGGGCGAGGTCGCACACCGCCTGGTACAGGCGGCTGGAGACGGTGTACGGCGCGTGTGGCGCGAGCCCGACGTCGAAGAGCTCGGGGGCGGCGGCCTGCGCCTGGTCGAGCCGCCGGACCACGTCCGCCATGGTCTCGTCGAAGCGAGAGTCGTCGACCCCGAAGACCTCGAGGTAGACACGGCCGCGCAGGCCGGCGGCTCCGCCCGCCTCCAGCGTCGCCGCGCCGTAGCTGGTGTCGGCGATGGTGGTGATGCCGGACGAGATGGCCTCCATGGCGCCCAGCCGGGCGCTCACGAGGTACTCGTCCGGCGTCAGCGACGCCTTGACGTCGACCAGGCTGATGATCCAGTCGCCGAACTCGGCGTCGTCGAGGATGCCGCGGAAGGACGTGTACTCGACGTGGCTGTGGCAATTGACGAAGCCGGGCATGATGATCGCCCGTCCGAGGTCGGAGAACGCCGCATCCGGATGCTCCGCGACGAGGCGCGGCGCAGGCCCGACCGAGAGGATGCGCCCACCGGACACGGCGACGCCGCCGTCCGGGAGGACGGGCGCGGCCACCGGGAGGACCCAGTCCGCACGGTAGATCGTGATGTCACGGTCGGTTTCGGGCATGTGGCGACTTTGCAGCGTGCGGGACTCAGAGAGGCCCCCGCCGTGGGAGTATAGGGGAGCGTTCCGCACAGTGGCAAACATGCCGCTCCACGCATCGGGCTCGCTTCGCGGCGGTATACTCCCGGCACCAGCGACGGGAGGGCCGCAGCGTGCAGCAGGGACAGGGACCAAGCATCTCCCCGGACGTCGTCACGAGCGCCGTCTGGGACGCCGTGAAGGAACTGCCGGGGGTCTGTGACCTCTACCGCAACCCGTTGCAGAGCCTCGGTGAGAAGGTCCACCTGGAGCGGCACGGACCGGTCCGCCTGGACGCCGACGACGGCGGCCAGGTGCTGGAGATCCACCTCGTCGCCGAAGCCGGATCGGACCTCGCCGCGGTCGGCGAGGCGGTGGCCCGCGCCGGCGCCATGTACCTCACACGCACGACCGGCAACCCGATCACCCGCGTCGAGGTGCACATCGACGACATCGCCGACCGCTCCACGTGAGGGCAATCGACCTGACCGCCGCCAGCAGCGACCTGCTGGCGCCTTGCTGCGCCACCTGTGTCTGGTGGCTGGCTCGCCCCGGAGTCGACGCCGCCTCAGGCCTGCGCGGCGACTGGCAGCGAGAGGCCGAGGCCGAGGCCGGCTTCTTCGGGCGCGCCCTGGTCGACGGCGACTCGGTGATCGGCTGGATGCACGTGGCCGCTTCGCGGCTCACCCCCCGCGCGCGCGTCCTGCCCGCCGGCCCGCCCTCCCCCGACGCCTACGTGCTCACCTGCTCGTACTTCTACGACGAGGAGTTCCTGCACGGGTTCCGCTTTCTGCTCCAGGAGATCGAGGCGGCGCTCAAGCACCGCAAGATCGCGGCGCTGGAGGCCTTCGGCCTGCGCCACACGCACGTCGACGACGCCTTCCGCGGCTACTTCCGGGAGCTCAACCTCTTCAATCCGGACGTGCTCGAGGGCGGCGGCTTCCAGCGGGTGCAGGAGAAGGGCGAGGTGGCGCGGTTCCGCCTGGACCTCGCCGCGCTCATCGAAGCTCCGCGCCGCAGCGTCGCGTGGGAGCACGTGCAGGCGCCGGCGGGCACGCAGCCGGTCTGACCGCCCGCGCCGCGGCCGCCGGCTATCGGTACAGCCGCGGAAGGCGCTGCTTCCAGTCGTCCGGGACGACCGCCTCCAGCGCATCGTCGAGCGTCACGATTCCGAGCAGGCGGCGCTCCTCGTCCACGACCGGGATGGCGAGCAGGTCGTACTTGGTCATCACGCGGCCGACCTCCTCCTCGTCCACGTCGGCCGTGATCTGGACCAGGTCATCTTCCATGAAGGCGGTCATCTGGTCGTCCGGCGCCGCCAGCACCAGATCACGCAGACTGACGACCCCGACGAGCCGCTCTTCCGAGTCGACGATGTAGAGGTAGGTCATCATGTGCTGCTCCGGGCGCTCGCGACGGATCCAGTCGAGCGCCTTGCCCGCCGTGGCCTTGCGCGGGAGCATGACGAAGTCGGTGGTCATGAGGGAGCCGGCTGTGTGCTCGGGGTGGCTTGCGAGCCGGCGCAGGTCCTGCTCGCGTTTGTCGGGCAGGAGCGCGAGCAGTTCCTGGGCGAGCGTGTCGGGCAGCTCGCTGAGGATGTCCGCCGCCTCGTCTGCCTCGATGCACTCAAGGACGCTCGCGGCCCGCTCCAGCGGCATCTCCTGCAGCGCGGCCGTGCGCAGTTCCTCGTCCATCTCCTGCAGCGTGTCGGCCGCGAGGCCGGCGTTGAGCGTGGCGAGCACCGCAGCGCGCTCGCGCGGGCCGACCTGGCCGACGATGTCGGCGATGTCGGCCGGATGCAGCTCGGCGAGCTCCGCGAACGCCTCCACGAAATTGAGCCGCGAGAGACGCAGCGCGATCAGGTTGACGTCGCTCCAGGGCACGAAGTCGCCGCTCTTCTTCGGCAGGCGGCGCGAGAGGAACCCGAGGCCGAAGCGCCGGGCCAGGGCGGCCGAGCTCGCGTCGACGCCGGCCACCACGAGGTGGTCCTCGGCCGGCTCGAGCACGACGTCCTGGACGCGGACGAACGTGCGCCGGCGCATGTCGAGCACCTGGTTGTCGAGCAGCGCATCGACGAGTGAGAGCTCGTCCGAGCGCAGCGAGGCCGCCTTGACCGCCTCGAGCGGCACGCCGAGCAGGAGCCGCTCGCCGTCCACGTCGATCTCGCCGACCTGACCCCACGACGCGGCGAGCTGACCTTCGTCGCGGTCGATGAAGAAGGCGGTGATCACCGGTGGGTCCAGAGTGGTGCTGGCGACCACGTCGCCAAGCTCGCCGATCTCCACGCCGGCGGCGTCGAAGACCTTCATGCCGTCGAGCTCGGAGAGCGCGAGGGATCCGGGGATCTCGTCCATGAGGAGGTGCCCATCCTTTCCTGACGGTGCCCGGCGAGGATACTCACGCCGCCTTACGACCGTCAATCGCAGCGCTCCGCCGCGGCGTTCACAACGATGGCGTTCGTAGCGGCCGCTTGCGATATGCTCTCGCGGTCAACCCCCCGCACACCGACCCCGAAGGAGGACGAGGTCTCAATGCAAGCCGTAGAAACCGGCTCCGGCAACGGACTCGAACGGTTCTTCAAATTCAAGAAGTGGAACACGTCGCTCAAGCGCGACACCCTCGCTGGGCTCACGACCTTCATCGTCATGTCCTACATCATCTTCGTGAACCCGAACATCCTCGGTCTCGGCGGCGAGGGGCTGCCGTTCGCGGCCGCGCTCACGTCGACCTGCCTCGTCGCCGGCGTCATGACCATCCTCATGGGTCTGGTCACCAACCGCGCCTTCGCCATCGCCCCGGGCATGGGGCTCAACGCGGTCGTCGCGTTCAGCCTCGTCGCCGGCCAGGGCCTCAGCTTCGAGAGCGCCATGGGCCTCATCGTGCTCGAGGGCGTGGCGATCCTCATCCTGGTCCTCACCGGCTTCCGTGAGGCGATCTTCCATGCCATCCCGCTCGAGCTGAAGAAGGCGATCGTGGTCGGCATCGGCTTCTTCATCCTGTTCATCGGGCTGGTGGACGGGGGCATCGTGGTCGGCGGCGGCGGCACCATCGTCTCGCTCGGCAGCTTCACCACCGTTCCCGTCGCCTGCGCGCTGTTCGGCCTGGTGATCACGATCATCATGATCACGCGCAAGTGGCGCGGCGCGATCATCCTCGGGATCCTCTTCACGACGGTCCTGGCGATCATCCTCAATTACGCCTACGACAAAGCGCCCTTCGGTGAGGCGACCGCCGTCATCCCGTCGCAGGTGTTCGGCTGGCCCGACTTCAGCCTGGTCGGCGCCTTCGACTTCGGCGCCTTCAGCAAGCTCGGTGTGGCCGCCGCGATCCTCTGGATCTTCAGCCTCATGCTGAGCGACTTCTTCGACACCATGGGCACCCTCGTCGGCGTCGGCGGCCAAGCCGAGTACCTCGACGAGAAGGGCGACCTGCCGCAGGTCAATCGCCCACTGCTGGTCGACTCCGTGGCGGCCATCGCCGGAGGCGCCGTGAGCGCGTCCTCCGCCACGACCTACATCGAGTCCGGCGCCGGCGTGGCCCAGGGCGGGCGCACCGGATGGGTGGCCATCACCGCCGGCGTCCTCTTCCTGGCGGCCATGTTCATCTCGCCGATCGCCGGCATCGTACCGGCCGCGGCGACGTCGCCCGCGCTCGTGATCGTCGGTTTCCTCATGATGGCCACGCTCACGAAGGGCGAGGCCGAGGCGGAACACGACAAGACGGAGCCCAAGGCCGCGATCGACTTCAGCAACCTCGCCTTCGGCATCCCCGCCGTGCTGATCATGACGATCATGCCGCTCACCTACAGCATCACGAACGGCATCGGCTTCGGGTTCATCGCCTACACGCTGATCCGCATCGTACAGGGCAAGGCACGCGACATCAGCTGGATGCTGTGGGTCGCGACCGCCGGCTTCCTCATCTACTTCCTGGTGCCGCTGGCCCAGGCGAGGGGCTGGGTCTGACACCGACCGGCTGAGCGCAGCCGGACGACAGTCCTGAAGAAGGGGCGGGCCGCCGAGAGGC
>CAIYOD010000057.1 GCA_903927755.1 uncultured Thermoleophilia bacterium
GCCTCTCGGCGCCCCGGCCGCCCCGGGTGCTGTCGTGCGAGCTGAGGCTCAGACGTCGATGTCGAAGCCGCTCTCGTCGTCGATCCAGCTCATCATCCCGCGGAGTTCCTTGCCCACGGTCTCGATGAGATGTTCCTTGCCCTGGCGCTTGAGCGCGCCGTACACGGGCCGGTTGGCCTGGTTCTCGAGGATCCACTCGCGCGCGAACTCGCCGCTCTGGATCTCGCCGAGGATCTCGGCCATGGTCTCGCGCACGTTGGCGTCGATGACGCGCGGGCCGCGAGTGAGGTCGCCGTACTCGGCGGTGTCGCTGATGCTGTAGCGCATGCCGGCGATGCCCTTTTCCTGCATGAGGTCGACGATGAGCTTGAGCTCGTGCAGGCACTCGAAGTAGGCGATCTCCGGCTGGTAGCCGGCCTCCACCCGGGCCTCGACCCCGGCGGTGACGAGCTCCGTGCAGCCGCCGCAGAGCACGGCCTGCTCGCCGAACAGGTCAGTCTCGGTCTCTTCTTCGAAGGTGGTCTCGAGACCGCCGGCGCGCAGGCCGCCGATGGCGCTCGCGTAGGCCAGCGCCTGCGCCTCGGCCTTACCGCTCGCGTCCTGATACACGGCGATGAGCACCGGCACGCCCTTGCCCTCCTCGTACTGACGACGCACGAGGTGGCCGGGGCCCTTGGGGGCGACCATGGTCACGTCGATGGTCGCCGGCGGCACGATCTGGCCGAAGTGGATGTTGAAGCCGTGGGCGAACATGAGCGTGGCGCCGTCCTTGAGGTTCGGAGCGACGTCGTTCTTGTACACCACGGCCTGCGTCTGGTCGGGGACCAGCATCATGATGACGTCGGCCTGCTTCGTGGCTTCGGCGGCGCTGAGCACCTCGAAGCCGGCTTTCTCGGCGCGCTCACCGTTGGGCGTGCCCTTGAGCTCGCTGACCACGACCTTGACGCCGCTGTCGCGCAGGTTCTGGGCGTGAGCATGACCCTGGCTGCCGAAGCCGATGATGGCGACGGTCTTGCTCTGGATCAGGGAAAGGTCGGCGTCTTTGTCATAGAACATGCGGTGTCTCCTCCTCTTGACGGCCCGGCGGGCCGGCGTGCTCTCGAACGGTGAATGCTAACGCCTCGCGCAGGGCGCGGCAACGCGGGCGCCGAGGGCGGGCTGCTACGGCGCGGTCCCTGCGAGGAGGTCGATCCGTTCGCCCGAGCCCTTGATCTGCAGGACCAGCATGGTGAGGCGCCAGTCCCCCAGAGACTTGGTCGCGCGCACGTACAGCGTGCCGCTGCCGCTGGGGCCGGAGACCGGGATCGCCAGGTCGGACTCTCCCGTGGAGCCGCTGGTCTGGATGTCTCCGCTGGGGAACCACCCGTCCTTGATGGGCGTTCCGAGCGCCTGGACGACGGCCGGGTTGCCGCGCGCCGCCGCCAGCGCCTCCTGATAGCCGCCGGACGACTTCATCGTGTTGAGGAAGAACTGCGCGAAGAGGTAGATCGCCGCCACCGGGATCGCGGCAAGCAGGATGCCTGCCACGACGATGACGGGGACGACCCACTTCCAGTTGCGGCTCCACCAGCTGGGTCGCGGCGTCTGGAGATCCATGACACGCTCCTCGGCATCGTGCGGGACGGAGGCGACGTCCGTCAGGCTGCTTCCCTGCCAGTATATGCGGTGGTGCGTACGGGACCCTGTTTGCCCGTCACTGATACGTCCGCCCGTCGAGGCGCAGCCACCCCGGCGCGTGGTCCCCGTTCGGGTCCTCGTGCGTCCAGTGGATCGTGCCGCCCTCGGGATTCCACTCGTAGACCCCGTTGAAGGCGACGGAGTCGCCCACGCCCAGGCCCTCGACCCGCGGCGCCACATCGATGTTGTGCGCCACGAGCAGCGTCTGTCCTGACTCCAGGCGGATGACGAAGCGCTGGTGGCGGCCGCCCTCGATGTCGTCCGGGAGCACCTTCACCACGGTGCCGCTCCCCTGCACCTGCAGATCGTGAGCCTGGTCCTTGAGGGCGGAGGCCAGAGCGGCGTCGCCTTCGCCCGGCGCCGGATCACCGCTCCCGGCGTCGCCCGGCGCCGAGCCCGCGCATCCGGCCAGGATGACGAGCAGGACCGGCGCGGCCAGCGTCAGCAGGAGTAGCGTGGCTGTGGTCCCCCGCGAAGCCGCGCAAAACTTGGTCATTCGGCCTGCCCTCCGTGCGTCCGTGTGGCTCCCGCCCTGCCGCCTGGCGCCAGCACTATCGACGCGGCCAGGCCCAGGAAATCCCCGTACCTGGCCGCCTCATCCTCGAGCGCCCGAGTCTGAGCGGCGTCGAAGGGCTCGAAGAGCGCCGCTTCGACGACGAGTGCGTCCTTCTTGATCGTGCGGCGCCAGAATCCCCCGACGCGGCCGTCCAGCAGGATCACGAGGCGGCCGACGGGTGGGGTTGCGGCGACCCACGACGAACCGGGACGGGCGAGCAGCCACCTGGTCTCGGAATGACCCAAGATGATCTCGTCGTAGCCCTGGATCAGGCGGACGGCAGGCGCGGCATCAGCTCGGACGACCTCGGCCCCCTCGTCCGGGTCCGTGGCGGACCAGAGCTCGAGGCCGCCGGCCTCCTCGCGCCGCAGGCGACCACCTGCGCGCGCGATGCCGGCGCGCACCTCCGCCTGCGTGAGGCTGGCCCACCAGGCGAGGTCCTTGACGGTCGCCGGGCCGTGGCCGACGAAGAAGCGCGCCGCAAGCACGCCCAGCGCGTCGTCGCGCGGCAGGCGCTCGGCCTCCGGCGCCCGCTCGCCGAGCAGCATGTAGGTCTGCTGCTTGCCGCGCCGCGGGCCGCTGCAGATGAGCGCATCGAGCTCGGCGGACATCAGCAGGTAGGGAAGGCGCTGGCCCTCCGGGGAGACCCCGGAGCCCGCGAGCTCGGCCTCCAGCTCGGCGCGCGTCAGGGCGTGACCCCCGCGCAGCGCGGCGTAGAGGACCTCGTGTGCGCGGCGCAGAGTCGCCTCGTCCAGCCCCAGCTCGGCGTAGCGCCGCGCGTCACGGGCGCGGATGCGCGGCGCCGTCGCCGTGAGCAGCCAGCGGAGGTCGGCCGGGAGCACGAAGTGCCAGGTCGGCCGCAGCACGTGCGTGCGCAGGATGCGGCCGGCGCTGAACGCCTCTTCGACCGACGCCTCCGTGGCGCCGGTCACCCGGGCGCCGACGGCCCAGGTGGCCGGTCCGTAGTCCTGTGCCTGGACGCCGAGGAGCCTGCCGACGGCCTCCTCGGGGGTGGCGCAGGGCGCGCCGGTCAGGCGCTGCGCGCGCAGCCGGCGCGCCACGATCCGCTCGTTCAGCTCAGGATCCACCCGCGCCGACCTCTGAAGGAGGCGCCGCCGTCAGTCCGCGCCGATGCCCCAGTGCTCGATCACGTAATCCATGTCCTTGTCGCCGCGGCCGCTGAGGTTGACGAGGATGGTCCCCGTCTTCATCTCGCGCGCCTTGACCAGCGCGTGCGCCACGGCGTGCGCGCTCTCCAGCGCCGGGATGATGCCCTCCTTGCGGCTGAGCTCGAAGAACGCGTCGCGGCAGGCCTCGTCGGAGCAGGTGACGTACTGCACGCGGCCCGAGTCCTTGAGGTAGCTGTGCTCGGGCCCGACGCCGGGATAGTCGAGGCCGCTGGCGCACGAGTACACCGGCGCCGGTTCGCCCCCCTCATCCTGCAGCAGGTAGCAGCGGAAGCCGTGGATCACGCCCTCGCGGCCGTACGTCATGGTCGCCGCGTTGTCCCCCACGCCCTCGCCGCGCCCCAGGGGCTCCACGCCGATCAGCTCGACCGGGTCGTCGAGGAAGCCCGAGAAGATGCCGATCGCGTTCGAGCCGCCGCCGACACAGGCCTCGACGACGTCCGGCAGGTTGCCGGTCATCTCGACGAACTGCTCGCGCGCCTCCATGCCGACGACCTTCTGGAAGTCGCGCACCATGAGCGGGAACGGGTGCGGGCCGACGACGGAGCCGATGCAGTAGATGGAGTTCTCGAAGTCGGCCAGATAGGCCTCGAAAGCCGAGTCGACGGCCTCCTTGAGGGTCTGCAGCCCGTGCGTCACCGGCACGACGGTCGCGCCGAGGAGCTGCATGCGGCTCACGTTGGGCGCCTGCTTCTCGATGTCGACGATGCCCATGTGGATCTCGCACTCCAGGCCGAAGTGCGCGGCCGCCGTGGCGAGGGCGACGCCGTGCTGGCCGGCGCCGGTCTCGGCGATGAGCTTCTTCTTGCCCATGTATTTGGCCAGCAGACCCTCGCCCATGCAGTGGTTCAGCTTGTGCGCGCCGGTGTGGTTGAGGTCCTCGCGCTTCAGGTAGATCTGCGCCCCGCCGTTGGCCAGCGAGAGAGTGCGCGCGTGATAGACCGGCGTGGGCCTTCCCTGGAAGTGCTTGCGCAGGTAGCGCAGCTCGGCGATGAAGGCCGCGTCGTTCTCGATCTCGTGGTACGCCTTCACGATCTCGGCAAAGGGAGCCTCGAGCTGCGGCGGCAGGTACTGCCCGCCGTACTTGCCGAAGAACCCGGCCTCGTCGGGTACTGCCTGCCGCCTCGCCGCATGCTCCGCCTCGGCCCCGTGGACCGTCGCCTGCTCCGCCATGGTGCTCACCTCGTGCGCTCGCGCGTGAATGGACCGCCGGTGAGTCTATGCGACGGGCCGCCGGTACGCTCCCTGTGAGGGAATAGCGCGTTCCCACGAACAAAAGGTCTGCTATCGAGGTCAGCTGGGTAGCAAAGCTACACAATCGTCGAGACGAATCGGCACGGCGACCTTGCCGGCCGGTCAAGGAGAGAAGCCATGAAACGCATCCACCTGGCGGGGCTCGTCGCAGTGCTCGCCGTTCTGACGACCCTGGTCGCGTCGTGCCCGCCGCGTCATTCGGCGCCGGCGCCTCCAACAACTCGTTCTCGTGGACGAAGCTCTATGAAGGCGGCGCCGACGGATGGGCGGGCCGCGCCGGTCTGCAGGCCGTACAGACCGGCGACAACCTCTACGTGATGGGCGGCCGGACGCCGGCGCCCTCGCAATTCGACCCGTTCGCCAGCATCCTGTGGAACGACGTCTGGCGAAGCTCCGACAAGGGCGCCACGTGGCGCTCGATCGGCACCGCCCCGTGGGCGCCCAGGGCTTACTTCCAGGCAGTGACCAAGGACGGCGTCATGTACGTCCTCGGTGGCCAGGATCAGGTCTCCGGACAGCCGTCCACGTTCTACAACGACGTCTGGTCCTCCAGGGACGGTCGCTCCTGGACGCGCTTGACCGAGCACGCTCCCTGGCAAGCGCGTGCCGGCCTGAGCGCGATCGTCAAGGACGGCTGGATCTACGTCCTCGGCGGCAGCAACGGCGACGACGTGGCCATCGGCGGCAGCGGGCGCGTGCTCTTCAACGACGTCTGGCGCTCGCGGGATGGCCGGTCCTGGCAGCAGGTGACCCCGAACGCTCCCTGGACCGCTCGCGCCGGAGGCGCGCTCGTCGTCAAGGATGGCTATCTCTACCTGCTCGGCGGGGAGAACGGCTTCCTGTGCACGGCGGGGCCGAGCGGCCTGCAGTGCCCCTACTTCAACGACGTCTGGCGCTCGCGGACCGGCGCCGACTGGCGGCAGCTGACCCCATCCGCCGCCTGGACGGCAAGGCCCGGACTCCAGAGCCAGGTGCTCGGCGACACGATCGTCGTCTTCGGCGGCTTCGGCTGGCCGTCGCTCGCCGATCCGTCACAACCGCCGGGCCCGGGCAATCCGTTCCTGCCCGGCCACCCGACCGATCAGTGGGCCAGCCGCGACGGCCGCCACTGGACGAAGCTCGCCGGCAGCCCTTGGAACGCAGCCGATCCGTCGGCGATCAAGTACGACTTCGACTCGCTCGTCGTGAAGACCGGCGTGTTCGGACTGCGGCAGTCGATCCTGACCTTCGGCGGCGACAGGGAGATCTCGTTCGTGAATCCCGATCCGGGCGCGGTGGACAGCGACGTCTGGCGCGCCACGCCGCGGTTCTGGGTCTGGTGACCCACCCGCGGATGGGCGGGCCGGCGTCCGTCGGCCCGCCCATCCGTCCGGGTCAGGCCGAGGCCAGCCTCCCTACGCCTCTTCGGAGACGCCCGACTCCTCCACGGCGGCGGGCTCCTCGGCGGCCGACGCTCTGCCTTGGGCCGCCGCGTCGGGCACGCAGATCTCGCGCCGGGCGACTGCCACCAGGGTGCGCACCAGGAGGCCCGCCACGAGCACGCTCAGGCCGACCCACAACACGGTCGCCGCGTCCTTGTAGAAGGCAGAGGCCGTCTCCTTGCCGATCAGGAAGGTCGCGATGGTGAGCGCCGCCAGCGGGAACGTGTACGCCCACCACGAGAGGTAGAACTGTATGCGCGCGAACATCCTCACGTGGACGATCAGGAAGACAGCGAAGAACACGGCGAGGAAGTACAGGATGCGCGCGAACGAATCGTAGGAGCCGGTCAGCTTGACGTAGGCGACCGCGGCCACGGCAGGCGGCGCGATGAGGATGAACAGCGTCGGCAGGTGCCGGTCGTGAAGCGGCTGATGGAACACCATGCGGTACATGAAGATCACCAGCAGCACGACGGCGAACACGATACCGACGGCGAAGAACAGCCAGGAAAGGTCAGCCGGAGCGTGCTCCACGCCCACCACCGGCACGAGGAGATTGCCCACCACCGGGATGAACCAGGCCGGGCTGAAGTGCGCGATCTCGAAGTGCGTGTGGCGTATCCAGATCGAGAGCACCACGAGCGTGAACGTGAAGTTGACGGCCGCGCCGACCGCCCAGAGGTAGAACGACGCGGTCTCGTTGACGTCCAGGTAGCCGATGCTGAGCAGCAGCAGCGAGATCGAGAGCGTCGGGAAGAAGCTGATCATGACGGGGTGCCGGAACTCCGCCACCACGGCGTCGCGATGGCGGACCGTCTTGACCGCGTACAGCACCAGCAGGAAGACGCAGACGGCGGTGGCGGTGAAGAGGAAGGCGTTCGGCAGGCCCTCGCTCCAGTCTTGGCCGGCGAAGACGCGCTGCGTCGCGATGGTGTACCCGGCGAGGCCGAGGATGATCGAGAACACGGAGATGGGCAGATAGCGGAGACGTGGTTGCATGGTCCTCCTTGGTGGGGCAGAGTCATGGGCATATGCCCATGACACCGGCGTGAAAAACACTGCCGAAGAGGTGCAAACCGAAGCCATGCGTACCGTGCTCGACTGTCTGCCCTGTCTCACGCGCCAGGCCCTCGAAGCCGCCGCGGCGGCCGGCGCCGACGAGGAGTCCCGGGCGGTCATCCTGCGCGAGGCCCTCAACGAGCTCGCCGGCGCCGACTTCGCCGCGCCGCCGCCGCACCTCAGCCGGCGCATCCATCGCCTGGTGCGCCGGCACACCGGCGACGGCGACCCCTATGCGGACATCAAGCGGCGCTCGAACGCCGCGGCGCTTGCCGCCCTGCCGGACCTGCGCCGGCTGGTGGAGACGCACGACGACCCGTTCTCCGCGGCCGTACGGCTCTCCATCGCCGCCAACGTGCTCGATGTGGGCCGCGGCGTGGCGCGACTCGACGATCGCGTGGGCGGCGGCGGCCCGGCCGGCGCTCGCGTCGTCGATGCCGTCGCCGGCAGCCTTGTCGACCCGCTCGAGGGAGACGTGGAGGAGTTCCGCCGCGCCGTGAGCGAGGCGCGCCGCATCCTCTTCCTCACCGACAACTGCGGCGAGATCGTGGTCGACCGCCTGCTCCTCGAGCAGCTCCCGGACGGCCGCGTCACCGTGGCGGTGCGCGGCCGGCCGGTCCTTAACGACGCCACCCGCGACGACGCCCTGGCCGCCGGCCTCGACGAGCTGGCGCCCGTCGTGGACAACGGCTCGGACGTCCCCGGTACCGTGCTGGCCGACTGTTCCGCGGAGTTCCGTCACGCCTTCGCGGCGGCGGACCTGGTGATCGCCAAAGGGCAGGGCAACTACGAGACCCTCAGCGACGCGGACGCGGACGTCTTCTTCCTGTTCCGCGTCAAGTGCGCCCTGGTCGCCGACCACGCGGGGCTCCCCAAGGGCGCGAACGCTCTGCTACGGCGCCGCACTCGGCGTCCTCGGCGAGACACGACCGGCGGCGCCTGACCCGCGCCGGCCGCACGGTCGGATCAGCCGCGCCCGCGGCCCATCGCGATCGTGCCGGTGCGCACCACCTCGAGCACCCCGAGCGGCTGCAGCAACTCGAGAAGCGCCTCGACCTTGTCGTTGGTGCCGACCACCCGCAGCGTGAGCTGGCGACGGTCGACGTCGACGATCTTGGCGTTGAAGATCTCGGCGATCTGGAGCGCCTCGGTACGCTTCTCGCCCTCGCCGGAGACGCGCACGAGCAGCAGTTCGGCCGACACCTGGTTGGCCGGGTCGAGGTCGCGGATCTTGATCACGTTGATGAGTTTGTGCAGCTGCTTCGTGACCTGGTCGACCGGATGCTCGTCGCCGTCGATGACGATCGTGATGCGCGAGAAGCGCGTGTCCTCGCTCAAGCCGACGGCGAGGCTCTCGATGTTGAAGCCGCGGCGGGCGAAGAGCCCGGCGACCCGCGTCAGCACGCCGGGCTTGTTCTCGACAAGGATGGAGAGCGTGTGTTTCACGGCTTCCCCCTCTTGCTGCGCGACGTACCGCCGATCATCTCGGTGATCTCCTGACCGGCCGGGACCATGGGGTACACGTTCTCCTCGGCCGAGGTCCGGAAGTCGATGACCGCCGGCCGGCCGCAGCCTATCGCCTCGCGCAGCGCCGGCTCGATCTCGGACTTCTCCGTGACCGTCATGCCCACGGCGCCGAACGCCTCGGCGAGGAGCTTGAAGTCGGGCTGGACCTCGACGCAAGTGAACGAGTAGCGCTTGTTCCAGAACAGGTCCTGCCACTGGCGGACCATGCCGAGATAGCCGTTGTTGAGGATGCAGACCACGACGGGCACGTCGTAGCTCACTGCCGTCGCCATCTCCTGCATCGTCATCTGGAAGCCGCCGTCGCCGCTGATGTCGATCACCGTCTTGTCCGGGTTGCCGATCTTGGCGCCGATGCTCGCCGGCAGGCCGAACCCCATCGTGCCGAGACCCCCCGAGCTGACGAACTGACGGGGAAACGTGTACGTGTAGTACTGCGTCGCCCACATCTGGTGCTGCCCGACGTCCGTGCAGACGATCGCGTCGTGCCCCGTCACCCGGTCGATCTCCTCGATCACCAGCTGCGGCGCCAGCTTGCCGTCCTTGGGGTCCTCGTAGTGCAGCGGGAACTCTTCCTTGCGCTCGGCGATGCGCGCCCGCCACTCGGCGGTCTGCTCGGGCGACCACTCCATACCCTGCAGTTCCTTGACCAGCCCCGCGGCGACGTGCTTCGCGTCGCCGACGATGGGGATGAGCGGCGCGACGTTCTTGCCGATCTCCGCCGGATCCACGTCGGCATGGATGACCTTGGCGTGCGGCGCGAACGCCTTGAGCTTGCCGGTCACGCGGTCGTCGAAGCGCGCCCCGAGGTTGATGAGCAGGTCACACTCGTGCACGGCGTAATTGGCGGTGACGGTGCCGTGCATGCCGAGCATGCCCATCGAGAGCTCGTGCGTCTCTGGGAAGGCGCCGAGCGCCATCAGGGTGGCCGCGACCGGCAGCCGGCGGAGTTCGGCCAGCTTGAGGATCTCGGACGCCGCGTCGGAGGTGATGGCGCCCCCGCCCAGGTACAGCACCGGCCGACGGGCTTCGTTGATGGCTTTGGCGGCGGCGCGGATCTGCTTGATGTGGCCCTTGAACGTCGGCTTGTAGCCGGGCAGGTCCAGCGTGTCCGCGTCATGGTAGGCGAGCTCGCCCAGCGCGATGTCGACGGGGATGTCGATGACGACGGGGCCGGGCCTGCCGGTGGAGGCGATATGGAATGCCTCGTGGACGATCCCGGGCAGCTCGGCCGGGCTCTTGACCAGGTACGAGTGCTTCACGATCGGCAGCGTGATGCCGGTGATGTCGGCCTCCTGGAAGGCGTCCGTGCCGATCAGGTCGCTGCGCACCTGCCAGGTGATGGCGACCAGCGGCGACGAATCGAGGTACGCGGTGGCGATGCCGGTGACGAGGTTGGTCGCGCCGGGGCCGCTGGTGGCCGTGCAGACGCCCACCTTGCCGGTAGCGCGGGCGTAGCCGTCCGCGGCGTGCGCCGCGCCCTGCTCGTGGCGCACGAGGATGTGGCGCAGCTTCTTGGCGTCGTAGAGCGCGTCGTAGAACGGGATGGCGACGCCCCCGGGGTACCCGAACAGGACGTCGCACCCCTCGTGCTCAAGGGCCGCGACAAGGGCCTGCGAGCCCTTCATCTTCTTGTCTGGCGTCATTGCAGAACAGCTCCCTTCTCCGCACCGGAGACGAGTTTGACGTAACGGGCGAGATAGCCGGTTACGCCGTCGCGCGGCGCTGGCTGCCAATCGGCGAGCCGCCGCGCGACCTCCCCTTCGGAGAGCTCGAGCGTGAGCGTGCGAGCGGGGATGTCGATGCTGACGATGTCGCCGTCCCGCACGGCGGCGATGGGGCCGCCGGCGTGCGCCTCCGGCGAGACGTGGCCGATGGCCGCGCCGCGTGTGGCGCCGCTGAAGCGGCCGTCGGTGATGAGCGCCACGTCCTTGTCGCGGCCCTGGCCGGCGAGCATGGAGGTGGCGCTGAGCATCTCGGGCATGCCGGGCGCGCCCTTGGGACCCTCACCGCGGATGACGACCACGGAGCCGTCGGCGATATCGCGCGCGGCGATCGCCGCCACGGCGTCGGCCTCGCTCTCGAACACGCGCGCCGGGCCGCGATGCCGCAGCATCTCGTCGGCTACCGCGCCCTCCTTGACCACGGCGCCGGCCGGCGCCAGGTTGCCGAAGAGCACGGCGAGGCCGCCGGTGGCGTGCCACGGGTCGTCGATGGGCCGGATGACGGTGTCGTCGAGGACGCGCGCGTTCGCGACCGCCTCGCCGACGGTGCCGCCGGCGACGCTGAGCGCGGACCCGTCCATGAGTCCGGCGGCGACGAGGCGGTTCATGACCGCCTGGATGCCGCCCGCGTGGTACAGGTCTTCCATGTGGTGCGTGCCGGCCGGGGCGATCTTGCAGATGTGCGGCACCTTGGCCGCGACCTCGTTGATCTGGTTCAGGTCGAAGTCGAGGCCCGCCTCGGTGGCGATGGCCGCGAGGTGAAGCACGGTGTTGGTGCTGCAGCCCAGGCTGGCGTCGGCGGCGAGCGCGTTGCCCACGGCCTTCTCGGTGAGGATGTCGCGCGGCTTGCGGTCGGCGGCGAGCACCTGCATGACCTTCTCGCCGCTGTCCTTGGCGAAGCGGATGCGCTCGCTGTAGACCGCCGGGATCGTGCCGTTGCCCGGGAGCGCCATGCCGATCACCTCGGCGAGGCAGTTCATCGAGTTGGCGGTGAACATGCCCGAGCACGAGCCGCAGGTGGGGCACGCGTTGCACTCGATGGCGTAGAGGCCTTCGTCGTCCAGCTTTCCGGCCTGGTGCTGCCCCACCGCCTCGAAGACGCTGTTCAGGTCGAGAGTGCGGCCCTCGTGGTGGCCGGCGAGCATCGCGCCGCCGCCGACCATGATCGCCGGCACGTTCAGGCGCATCGCGGCCATGAGCATGCCGGGCACGATCTTGTCGCAGCACGGCACGAGGACGAGGGCGTCGAAGGCGTGAGCGATGGTCATGGACTCGACGGTGTCGGCGATGAGCTCGCGACTGGGCAGCGAGTAGAGCATGCCGCGGTGGTTCATGGCGAGCCCGTCGCAGATGCCCATGACGCCGAACTCAAGAGGCACGCCGCCGCCCGAACGCACGCCCGCTTTGACCGCGTCGACGACGCTGCGCAGGTGGAGGTGTCCCGGGACGACTTCGCTGAAGGCGTTGACGACTCCGATGAACGGACGCTCCATCTCGGCGTCGCTGATTCCCAGCGCGCGCAGCAGCGAACGATGAGGCGCGCGCGCCAGACCCTGCTTGATCTCGTCGCTTCTCACAGCTCTCTCTCCTCGTCGCCGGCGGACGGCCGCCCCCGCTGCGGATGGCGGCCATGAACTTCAAATGATACCGGAAACGCTGTGCCTGCGGCGAGGCTGGCCGCGGGTAAGGCGCGATTGGCGCCCGCGGCGCTTGGGCATCTTGGTCGTGAGCACCGCGGTGCTGCCGATGAGTGACTATATACCCCCGTGGGTATAAGCGCCGGAGTCCCCCGGCAACCAGGAGGTCTTGCCTTGCAAAGCGTTCAGTATGGTGTCGGCCGTTACCTCGATGAGCCGTACGACCAGGCTCTCCCGAGGGTCGTCGACGCACTCAAAGCCGAGGGCTTCGGCGTCATCACGGAGATCGACGTACGGAAGACCATGAAAGAGAAGCTCGACGTCGACGTCCCGGCGCACACCATCCTCGGCGCCTGCAACCCGAAACTGGCTCACGCGGCCATGGAGGTCGAGCCCGACGTGGGTGTGCTGCTTCCGTGCAACGTGGTCGTCTATGCGACCGACAAGGGCACGCGCATCACTGCGGTCAACGCCGGAGCCATGCTGGGGATGATCGACAACGAGCGGCTCGCGCCGATCGCCAAAGAAGTCCAGGCGCGCCTCGATCGCGTCCTGCAGAGCCTGTGAGACAATCACGACCAACTGGCAGGGCCAGGACCTGCCGCGCCAAGGAGGAACCACGTGTCTGAAGTGAAGACCCTGACCGACGCGACGTTCGACACGGAAGTTGCGGACGCCGGCACGCCGATGATCGTCGACTTCTGGGCGCCGTGGTGCGGCCCCTGTCGCATGGTCGGCCCCGTCATCGACGAGATCGCCCAGGAGCACGCCGACAAGGTCTGCGTGGGCAAGCTCAACGTCGACGAGAATCCCGCGACGGCCCAGAAGTACGGCATCATGAGCATCCCCACGATCATCCTGTTCAAGGACGGCGCGGAGGCCAAGAAGGTCATCGGCGCCCGCTCCAAGGCGGACTTCCTCAGAGAGTTCGAGCTCGCCTGACCGAACTCGGGGACCCGGGCGCGCCGCCCGCTGCGGCGGGAGCGCCCGCAAGGCACTGACGAGAAGGGGCCCGGCGACTTCGCTGGGCCCCTTCTCGTTCTCGCGCCGGGCGCCGC
>CAIYOD010000058.1 GCA_903927755.1 uncultured Thermoleophilia bacterium
ACGCCTCGATCCCGTGGGTGGTGCCGTTGTTCAGCGCGATCCAGTCGGCGGCGATGCCGTGCGCGTTGAGCCCCTGGATAAGGTACAGCGCCTCGTCCGGCGTGGAGAGCCCCGTGGAGCCCTTGATCTCGCCGATCTCGGTCTCGAGGCCGGCCCATGCCGGGATCTTCGAGTTGACGGCGAGGTTGGCCAGGAGGTTCTGGTCGTTGGGCTGGTGGGACGCGTCGATGGCGATGGACGTGATGCCCGCCTCGAACATGGTGGGGACCTCGACCAGGGCCTGCGCGAGGTCCTTCTCGTTCTTCATGCCGTAGTGGTCGGCGTGGATGGCGACCGGGATGGTGATGCCCATCTCGTTGCACAGGGAGTCGACGATGCGCGCCATGTTCCAGTAGTTCACCGCGCAGTAGGCCTTCTGCCCGCCCTCGGACTTGGCGATCTCGATGATGATGGCGGCATTGGCTCGCTGTGCCGCCCGCAGGGCGCCGCGGATGACGAACGAGTTCCGCCCGTTCGCGGCCATCGCGATGGCCTTGCCCTTGGCCCGCATCGCGCGATCGACGACCTTACCGCTGACGATCAGCGCCTTGGAGTTGGGGAAGAGGGCCTGGATGTTGGGCGGACGGCCCACCTGGAGGGCTCTCTCGAAATCCTCTGCATACGCCATGGAAGTCTCCTTCAGGGGGTGATGGGATTCGCTGAGAGGGATTCTACCAAATCTGCACAGGACGGAACACGTTGCCTGTGCGGATGGTGCGCGGGCAGTTCGCGTTCCGGGGCAGGTGGCTGTAGTGTCTCCTTGCCGTCAGCAGCTCGCTCTCGCCAAAGACGCGGGCTGTTGGCGGCATTCTGCTGCTGGTGCACAGGACATCAGGAGGACCGACATGGATGCAGGGACGCGCGCTATCGAGTGGCTCTTCACCGAGCAGCTCAAGATCGACCGCCACTGGGCGGAGCGTTCGCCGAACGGGTTCCGCTGGTGGGCCGACAAGCAGGCGCAGTCCATCGAGATCGTCGGACGGCAGGAAGGCGGCCCCGGCGGGGCGGTCGGCTACCTGATCAGCGTGCGCACCGACGTGCTGCGCGACGTGGTCCTGGACGACGACAAGCTGTCCGTGATCAACAGCGAGATGATGTCCTTCTCCTCCATGGCTGGGCTGGTCTACGACGAGGAGGCCCACACCCTCTCGCTCAGCTCCCTCGCCAGGGTCTGGGACGAGAACGAGTCCTGGGTGAACCCGTTCCTCGGCATGGCGGCCGTACTCCAGATCGGCGAAGCGCGGATGGTGGCGCCTCAACTGGCGCTGCGGCTCGGCGCCGAGGTCGCGATCAGCGAACACCCCGATCATGGCCTGCGGGCGCAGCCCGACGAGATGGCGGACGCCACGGACAAGCTGGTCGTCCCGACCGGCAAGGGCCCCTCGGTCTGGGCGGCCGAGCCCTTCGAGGACGCCGTCAAGGACTTCCTGACGGCGCCGCTCGCGGCTGCGCCCGACGGCGACGGGTTCATCGCGGAGGTCGCCTTCGGCGACGTCTCCTCGCGCTGCCAGGTCCTTCCGGGAGCGCGTCATCCGGTTTACGGCGCCGGCCTGCTCATCCTGCAGCAGCTTCCCCTGAGCCCGCCGGCCGAGCCGGAGGGCGCCCGCTTCGCGCTCGCCCTCAACGACATCGAGCTCACGCGAGAGCCGCTGGGTTACGGCTTCGGCAGCTACGCATGGAGGGACGGGTGGATGTACTTCATCTCGTTCTTCCCGAACGCGGTGTACCGGCGCGGGCTGATGGCCAGTCTCGTCGCGTCCTGCGCCCAGCGCGCGCGGAGCCTGCACACCATCCTCGCGAAGGCCGACTGAGGCCGCGTCCGGCGCCGACCGGCGAGAGTCGCGAAGGCCCGAGCGCTCGCCGGCGCCAACGCTTGACCGCCGACGCATGGCTGGGCTTAGGATTCCGAAGTGGCACGCGGCGTGCGGTCTCGTCCGCACATCCGTCGTGCCGGTCGGGCCTGGCGCAGTTGGGGAAGGACTCTGTCAAGTCGGCGGAGCGCTGGGCCATGAGGGATCAAGGGAGCACGACCTACAGCCGATTCCAGGTGCTGACGGAAGGCCGGCCGGCGTGGGCGCAGGGACACCGGGGAGCGGTGTACTCGTTCGACGGCCTGCGCTTCTGGCGGTCGGGGCGGGGAGGCGAGAGCCGGATCGTGGCCTCCTGGCAGTCTCCATCCTTTGGATGGGAGCACGAATCGCAGTGCTCGTGTCGGCTGTGCTGCCGCGAGACGGTGCAGCACCAGATGGCTTGATCGCGAGACCGGGCAGTCATCAGCCGCTCGCGGAGCGCACCGTTGTCGAGGTGTGCCGGCGGAAGGCGCTAGGAGGGGGCAATGGCCCCTTCGTTCTGTCCCCGCTCCGCCGGTGGCGCGGCCCCGGGGCATGCGCCCCGGGGCCGTCTTACGCCTCGGACCGTCAACCCCAGCGACCCTGTCGGGACACCGGTCGGGCGCTGCGGGTTTGACCAGGAGCGCCACCCGGCGGCTTCTTCGTGGCGGGGCTCCAGATGACAGAAGAGGCCACCCGCATGGGACGACCTCTGGGAAGGACTCTGTGGAGCCGACGCGCGGAATCGAACCGCGGACCCCTTCATTACGAGTGAAGTGCTCTGCCAGCTGAGCTACGTCGGCCCAAGGTGAAGCCTTGGCATTCTAGGGCACGGCGGGCGCGGGCGCAAAGTCGGCGCGCGCCCGCGTGAGGCTAGGGATCAGGGGCGCGGCTTGTACCGGTTGTGCAGCATGAGGCTGTTGCCGTCCGGATCGGCGAACAGGGCCATGTGGCAGACGCCGGTGTCGAAGGTATCGCCCATGAACTGGATGCCCATCGCTTCGAGGGCGACCCGGGCGGCGGCAATGTCGTCGACGTGCAGGGCCAGGTGGCTGCACTTCTGCGGAGCGAACGGCATGCCCGCCTTCTCGGGCTCCCAGATGCCGAAGCACGTGCCGCCGACCCAGAACTCGAACTCAGCCTTGTCGTCGGGACGCAGGCCGAGCGTGTCGACGTAGAACGCCCGCGAGCGGGCGGCGTCCTGCGACGGCACGGCGACGAAATCGAGTGAGCGGATCAGGGGCTCCACGGCGCACCTCCGAGGACGGTTGGCGAACGTATGTTCGTAACGCTAGCAGGTGCGTGCCGGCATCGCAAGGGCCTGCCGGCCGGCCGTGTGGCGACGCCTCCCGGGCGTCGTCCTTCATCCCAGCTCAACACGGAAGCAACCTAATGAGTGTTGCGGTGCGCTAAACTGCTGCGAACGACGAAGGAGGACTATGAAGGCACTCACCATCGGCATCCTGGCAGTGGCTGTGGCGGTTATGGCGTTCGCCGGCATGTCGGCGCCGAAGACGGACGCCACCCCGTCGCTGTGCCACAGCACGACGCTCTCGATCTCCGCGGCCGCCAGCGTCAAGTCGGGGAGCAAGCTCACCGTGACCGGCCGCGAGGCCCGGACGCCGGCCCACACCGTCACGGCGACGCTGCAGAGTCGCAAGGCGACGTCCAGCGCGTGGGTCAACGGCGCCAAGACGAACCTCTCGTCGGCGGGCGCGTACTCCCTCAAGTGGAAGGCGCCCGCGAAGAAGGGCAAATACAAGGTCCGCGTGCGCGTCACGTACTCGGGCACGTCCAGCACCTCGGCGGTGAAGACGGTCACCGTCAAGTAGAGCCGGACGGGGCCGGGGACGCCGGCCCCGGACGATCGGATCGCCCGTAGGACCGGCGGCGCTTCTGAAGAGGGAGCGCCGCCGGTCCCTCCGGCGTCGGTGCGCCGGCCGGCGTCGCACCGGGGGCCGGCCGGGCGGGTCGCTCGGGTCATCGCCCGAGTGCCGCCATCTGTTCTGCCTCCTCGCGCGGTCGCGGGAGCGACGGACCGTCGCAGGCTCGGCCGCGGTCTGCGCAGACTCCACAACGAGCAGGTGAGCGCACGCACGTGGCCAGCGTGTCCTGTCGCATCCGTCAGGCTCGGCCGGTGTGAGTACACCCTCGCCATTGCTCATCTAGGGTGCGCACCCTAGAATCCAGTCGTATGAAGCACCAGGGCCGGGGGTGGGTGGAGCCTACGCCTGCGGCGGGTGCGAGGGGTGACTGACCCGTGGAGGGTGCTCCAGACGAGATCCGCGTTCTGCTGGTGGACGATCACGCCATCGAGCGTCAGGGCGTACGCTCCCTGCTGGACGCGCAACCGGACATCCGGGTCGTCGCCGAGGCCGGCGACGGCCTCGAAGCTCTGCCCATGGTCGGCCAGTGTCACCCCGACGTCGTGATCACCGAGACCATCATGCCGCGCATGAACGGCCTCGAGCTCACCGGCCAGCTTCTGCGCCGCTACCCGGACCTCAAGGTGCTGGTCCTCACGCGCAACGACCGCGAGGACTGCGTGCTGCGCCTGGTGCAGGCGGGGGCCGGCGGCTACCTGCTCAAGACGGTGGACAGGACTGACCTGCTGTCGGCGCTGCGGGCGGTGGTCCGCGGAGGCCGCGTGCTCCAGCCGGCGGCGCTCGAGGCGGTGCTGGATGATTACCTGCAGCGCGTGCGTGAGCCTTCGTCGCGCCACTACGCGGTGGAACTCACGCCGCGCGAGCGTGAGGTCCTCAAGCTGATCGCCGAGGGCAACACCAACCAGGACATCGCCGACCTGTTGTGCCTCAGCCGCAAGACGGTCGAGACGCACCGCAGCAACATCATGGACAAGCTGGATCTGCACAAGGTGACCGACCTGGTCAAGTACGCCATCCGCGAGGGGTTGGTCGGGCTGGACTGAGGCTGGGAGGCGTGCGCCGCACGTCGGTCGGCCGCTCTGTCCGGCATGGTGCACTGGAGGCCGGGGAGGCCGCGACAACTCGGACTGCGCACCCCGACTTTTTGTACAGATAGGGAGAGGCCGCCCCTCGCCGGCCGTGGTAGCGTGGGATTCGTGGAAGTAGTCGTGCGGGGGACCTCCGCGGTGACCGGTGAGGGAAGAAGTGCGACCGGCCTTGAGAAATGCATCACAAGACCAGGCCGGTCGATCCATCGTGTCGCCGCCCTTCCCGGCGCAGCCCTTCTGGGGCGGCGCCGGGCGCACTCATGTCTTCACGCTCCGTCTCCGGGGGGAATCGGGGCTCGATCAGCCAGGGAGTGAGTCGATGATGGACGGGAGAGGAGTATGACGGAGCTAGCCACCACACCGCAGGCCAAAGCGCTGCACGAGCAGTTCTGCCGCGACGTGATGAGCATGCCCGGGGGCGAGAAGATCAAGATCTGCCAGCAGTGCGGCACCTGCACCGGATCTTGCCCCACGAGCTACCTCATGGACTGGGGACCGCGCGAGATCATCGCCGCGTTCCGCGCCGGCATGATCGACCGCGTCGTCAAGAGCAACACCATCTGGCTGTGCACGTCCTGTTACTACTGCACCGTGCGTTGCCCGGCCGGCATCAAGATCACCGATCTCATGTACGAGCTCAAGCGCATGGCGATCAAGTACGACCTCGTCCCCAAGGACAGCAAGAACCCTGCCATGACGAAGATCTTCGTCGACAGCGTCCACAGGCATGGTCGCAACCACGAGGTAGAGCTCATGACGAGGTTCATGCTCGCCAAGGACCGCGGCCTCCCGTTCAAGTACTGGCAGGTCGGCCTCAAGCTCTTCGCCGCGGGTCGTCTCCCGCTGGCCGCCAAGAACATCCGCGGCCGCGACGAGCTCGACAAGATCTCTGCCTACCTCGACGCCCAGGAGGCGAAGTCCCAATGAGGTATCTGTACTATCCAGGCTGCTCGGCCGAGGCCACCGGCAAGGGCTACGACGCCTCCGCCAGGGCGCTCATGGAGAAGCTCGGCGTGAGCCTCGTGGAACTCGACGACTGGAACTGCTGCGGCGCCACCAGCTACTTCTCGGTCCGCGAGCTCGACTCGTTCGCGATCGCGGCCCGCAACCTCGCGATCGCTCAGCAGATGGGCGACGACGAGCTTTGCGTGATCTGCAACGCCTGCTACACCACGCTGGCCAAGGCCAACCGCTACATGGCCGAAGACCCGAAGGTCTTCGCGGCCGTGCAGGGAGCTCTCGGCGCCGTCGGCCGCACCTACGACGGCAACGTCAAGGTGCGGCACATCATGGACATCCTCATCAACGACATCGGTCTCGAGGAGTTCGAGAAGCACGTGACGCGCCGGCTCACCGGGCTGAAGGTGGCACCCTACTACGGCTGTCAGTTCTCGCGCCCCATGGGCGCCTTCGACGACGTCCAGATGCCCACCACGATGGATCGTCTGTTCGAGGCCACCGGCGCCGACGTCATCACCGACTTCGACGCCAAGACCGACTGCTGCGGCGGCATGATGATGCTCACCCGCGAGGACGCCGCGCTGCGCCTCTGCCATGAGCTTCTCGTCGCGGCGAGGCAAGGCGGCGCCGACGTCATCGTCGCCGCGTGTCCGCTCTGCGAGATCAACCTCGAGGCGTACCAGCCGCGCGTGAACAAGTTCTTCGGCACCGACTTCGACATCCCGGTCATGTACTTCACCCAGCTCGCCGGCCTGGCGCTGGGCGTCGATCCCAAACAGCTTGCCATCGACAAGCAGGTCGTGTCCTGTGCCTCGGTGCTCGCTGCGATCCCGGCGTGACTGGCATGGAGGAGACGAGAATGCCTGAAGACAAGATCGCCGTCTATTTCTGCCACTGCGGCAGCAACATCGCCGGCAAGGTCGATGTGGAGAAGGTGACCGCCTGGGCCGCCGAGCAGCCCAACGTGGTGGTCTCGCGCGAGTACAAGTACATGTGCTCCGACCCCGGTCAGGACCTGATCAAAGAGGACATCCAGAAGCTCGGCGTGAACCGGGTCGTGGTCGCGGCCTGCTCGCCGACGATGCACGAGCCCACGTTCCGCAAGGCCGCCTCCGACGCCGGCCTCAACCCGTACCTGCTTCAGATGGCCAACGTGCGCGAGCACTGCTCCTGGGTCACCGAGGACAAGGACGAGGCGACCGAGAAGGCCAAGCGCATCCTGAACGCGCAGATCCACCGCCTCCCGTTCAACGAGGCGCTGGATCCCATCGAGGTCCCGGTCAATCCGGCCGTCATGGTCGTCGGCGGCGGCATCGCCGGCATCGAGGCCGCGCTCAAGCTCTCGGCGACCGGCAAGAAGGTCTACCTCGTCGAGAAGCAGCCGAGCATCGGCGGCCACATGGCGATGTTCGACAAGACGTTCCCGACGCTCGACTGCGCGGCCTGCATCCTGACGCCCAAGATGTCGGCGGCCGGCAAGGACCCCAACATCGAACTCCTCGCCTACAGCGAGGTCGAAGAGGTCGACGGCTACGTCGGCAACTTCAAGGTCAAGGTCCGCAAGAAGGCCCGCTACGTGAACACCGACACCTGCACGGGCTGTGCCGCCTGTCTCGAGGCCTGCGTGGTGCGCAAGGTGCCGAGCGAGTTCGACCAAGGGCTCGGCAAGCGCACCGCCATCTACATCCCGTTCCCGCAGGCCGTGCCTCTGCGCGCCACCATCGACGCGGAGAAGTGCCTCACGCTCAAGGGCAAGAAGTGCAAGCAGCCCTGCACCACGGCGTGCGGTCCGCAGGCCATCGACTTCGAACAGCAGGACGAGGTCCTGGACTTCGAGGTCGGCGCCATCATCATGGCCACGGGCTTCGAGCTCTGGGATCCCACGCCGGAGACGCGCTACAGCTACGGCCAGCTCGACAACGTCATCACGAGCCTCGAGTTCGAGCGCATCTCCAACGCCTCCGGTCCCACCGGCGGCCACATCGTCCTCAAGAACGGCGAGGCGCCCAAATCGGTCGCGATCCTGCACTGCGTGGGCAGCCGCGACGAGAACTACCAGGAGCACTGCTCGCGCGTCTGCTGCATGTACTCGCTCAAGTTCAGCCACCTCATCAAGGAGCACCTGCCCGAGACCGAGGTCTACGAGCTGTACATCGACATGCGGGCCTACGGCAAGGGCTACGAGGAGTTCTACAAGCGCCTCATGGACGAGGGCGTGCACTTCGTGCGCGGCCGCGCCGCCGAAGTCAGCAGCGTGGCACTGTCCCCCGAGGAGGAGGGGCGCCTCGTCGTCAAGGTCGAGGACACCCTGCTGGGCATCGTGCGGCGCATCCCGGCCGACATGGTCATCCTCTCCAGCGGCCTGGCGCCGGCCAAGGACGCCAAGTCGGTCGCCCAGACCTTCGGCTTCGGCTGCTCGGCCAACGGGTTCTACCTGGAGCGGCATCCCAAGCTGGAGCCGGTCAGCACCGTCACCGACGGCATCTTCATCGCCGGATGTTGCCAGTATCCCAAGGACATCCCGGACACGGTCGCGCAGGCCGGGGCCGCTGCCGCAGGCGCGCTGGCGCTCGTCGACAACCCGACCGTCAAGGTCGAGCCCACGGTCTCGTACATCGACCCTGAGAAGTGCTGCGGCTGCCACATCTGCGTCAGCGTCTGCCCGCACACCGCCATCCAGTACAACGAGGAGAAGGGCGTCGCCGAGGTCATCACCGCCGCCTGCAAGGGCTGCGGCGTCTGCGTCGCCGCCTGCGGCAGCAATGTACCGCAGCAGGCCGGCTACCTCGACGACCAGATCTTCGCCGAGATCGAAGGGGCCATGGCCCTCTGAGGCCGTGCGTCAGTGAAGGAGAGCACAGTGAGTGATCAGTTCGAACCTCGTCTGATCGGGTTCCTCTGCCGCTGGTGCAGCTACAACGGCGCCGATCTCGCCGGCACCGCGCGGCTCAAGTACCCGCCGAACATGGTGCCCATCAAGACAAACTGCTCGGGCCGCATCGACCCGACGCACATCCTGAAGGCGTTCAAAGAAGGCGCCGACGGCGTGCTCATCGCCGGCTGCCATCCGGGCGACTGCCACTACATCAACGGCAACTACCGCACGGCCGGCCGCTACCCGCTCATGGAGAAGCTCCTCGAGCAGATGGGCCTCGAGCACGGGCGGGTGCGTCTCGAGTGGGTCTCCGCCGCGGAAGGCGAGAAGTTCCAGCACGTGGTGACCGAGTTCACCGAGCAGATCCGTGCGCTCGGCCCGCTCGGCTGGGGCGAGCAGTTCCACGACGAGTCCGCCGAGTCCGAGGAAGCCACGAAGGAGGCGGTGCCGGTATGACGGACAAGTTCAAGTTCGCCATGTACTGGGCCGGCAGCTGCGGCGGGTGTGAGATCTCCGTCCTCGAGACCGGGACGAAGATCCTCGACGTCGACGCCAACTTCGACGTGGTCTTCTGGCCCGCCGCCGCCGACTTCAAGTACAAGGACGTCGAGGCCTACGACGACGGCTTCATCGACCTCTGCCTGTTCAACGGCTGCGTCCGTAACAGCGAGAACGAGTACATCGCCAAGCTGCTGCGCCAAAAGAGCAAGGTGCTCGTGGCGTTCGGCTCCTGCGCCACCACGGGCGGCATCCCAGGGCTGGCCAATCTGGCCAGCGCTCAGGAGATCAAGGATCTCGTGTATCGCGACAACCCGTCGCTGGACAACCCCGACGGCGTGTACCCGCAGGAGCACTACGCGGTGCCCGAGGGAGAGCTCGACCTCCCGCACATGTACGACACCGTGAAGACCCTGGCGCAGACCGTCGACGTGGACTACTTCATGCCCGGCTGTCCGCCCGAGTCGCACCAGATCGCCGGCGTCCTCGACGTGGTGATCACCGCGCTCAAGGGCGAGGGCCCGCTGCCGGCCAAGGGAGCCACCATCGGCGTGGCGCCCAAGACGTGCTGCGACGAGTGCAAGAGAGTCAAAGAAGAGAAGAAGATCAGCAGCTTCAGGCGCATCTGGGAGTTCCTCCCGGATCCGGAGAAGTGCCTGCTCGAGCAGGGCGTCATCTGCATGGGGCCCGCCACGCAGGCGGGTTGCGGCGCGCGCTGCACCAGTGTCGGCATGCCCTGTCGAGGCTGCTACGGAGCGCCCGAGGGCGTCATCGACCAGGGCGCCAAGATGCTCAGCACGGTGGCCTCCATCGTCGATGCGCCGACGCCTGAGGAGATCGCCGAGATCGCGGCGTCGGTGCCGGACCCCGTGGGCACCTTCTATCGCTTCGGTCTCGCCGATTCGCTGCTCAGGAGGGCGAAGGTCTGATGAAAAAGGTAAGCGTCGATCCCATCACCCGTCTCGAAGGTCACGGCAAGATCGAGATCTTCGTCGACGACGACAACGTGGTCCAGAACGTGTACTTCCAGATCCCGGAGCTGCGCGGCTTCGAGCGCTTCTGCGTGGGCCGCCCGGTCGAGGAGCTGGCGCGCATCACGCCGCGCATCTGCGGCGTGTGCCCGGAGGCTCACCACATGGCGGCCACCAAGGCCATCGATGCCGTGTTCGGCGTCAAGCCGGCGCGGACCGGTGTCATGCTTCGCGAGCTGCTCTACAACGCGTTCTTCGTCACCGACCACACCACGCACTTCTACATCCTCGCCGGCCCCGACTTCATCATGGGACCGGAGAGCGACCCCGCGACCCGCAACATCCTCGGCGTCATCCACAAGGTCGGTCTGGAGACCGGCGGCGCTGTGATCAACCTGCGCGCCGAGGCCGCCGAGCTCATCAGCATGATCGGCGGCAAGCAGATCCACCCGGTCTGCGGCCTGCCCGGCGGCGTCAGCCAGGCCATCACGGCCGAGCAGCGCGACCGCATGGTGCAGATCACCGCCGCCCAGGTCGAGTTCGCCAAGTTCAGCCTGCAGCTCTTCGACGACGTCGTGCTCGCCAACAACGACTACGTGGAGCTCATCAAGAGCGACGCCTTCACTCATGCCACGTACAACATGGGCATGGTCGACGAGAACAACAAGGTCAACTTCTACGACGGCCAGATCCGGGTGACCGGGCAGGACGGCTCCGAGCTCGAGAAGTTCGAGGGCCGCGACTACCTGGCGCACATCGCCGAGCACGTGGAGCCCTACAGCTACCTCACCTACCCGTACCTCAAGTCGGTCGGCTGGAAGGGCTTCGTCGACGGCCCGGACTCGGGCGTGTACAAGGCCTCCCCGCTCAGCCGCCTCAACGCGGCCGACGGCATGGCGACGCCGCTGGCCCAGCAGGAGTACGAGCGCTTCTTCAGCACGCTGGGCGGCAAGCCGGTCAACGCCACGCTGGCGACGCACTGGGCCCGTCTCGTCGAGTTGCTCTACGCGGCCGAGCGGTCGCATGAGCTCGCCACCGACCCCGACATCATCGACCCCGACGTGCGCACTATCCCCACCGGGATCGTCGGGGAGGGCGTGGGTGTGGTCGAAGCTCCGCGCGGCACGCTGTACCACCACTACAAGACCGACGACCAGGGCATGGTCACCAACGTCAACCTCATCGTCGGCACCACCAACAACAACGCCGCCATCTCCATGTCGCTGAAGAAGGCCGCCGAGGGCATCCTCACCGGCGGCAGCGAGATCCGCGAGGGCAACCTCAACATGATCGAGATGGCCTTCCGCGCCTACGACCCCTGCTTCGGCTGCGCCACGCACACGCTGCCCGGCGACATGCCGCTGGAGGTCACGATCAAGAGCGAGACGACCCGCGAGGTCGTTGCCACCGTCAAGAGGAACATGTGACGTCCGGCTCTACGCTCGTTCTCGGCATGGGCAACCCGATCCTGTCAGATGACGGGGTCGGGTTGCTCGTCGCCGGCCGGCTCGCCGAAGAGGCTCTGCCGGCCGGCGTGGAGGTGCGCCTGAGCGAGGTGGCCGGTCTTCGCCTGCTCGAACTTGTGCGCGGATTCACCCGCGTTATCATTATCGATGCACTGAAGAGCCCCGCCGAGGCCGGACGCGAGCCCGGCGAGATCGTGCGCTACGAGGCCAAGGACTTCAAGGGCGGACATCGCTGGCGATCCGCTCACTCGATCGGTATCGACACGGCCCTCGCGCTCGGTCATGAGCTCGGCTACAACATGCCCGGGGAGGTCATCGTGTTCGCGATCGAGGCGGAAGACGTCGAGACCTTCGGCGAGGAGCTCTCGCCGCCGGTCGCGGCCGCCGCCGAGCGGGTGCACGAGCTCGTTCGTGAGGAGCTGGGCGCGTGACGGCCGAGCGCGGTCCGTCCGTGGAGCAGGGCTCCACAGGCGCGTCGCTTGCCAACGTCGGCATCGTCGCCTTCGTGGCGCGCCCGCTCCCCGAGCTTCGGACCGCGCTGCGCAGCATCCGCGAGGCGTCGCCACCGGACGCCCAGCTCGCTGTGGTGGCGACCGGCCTCGGGGACCAGGACGCGACCTACCTGCTGCGCCAGTATCTGCGCGGCCGCATCCAGGCTCTGGACTTCGAGCGCGCCGGCGCCCACGGCAGTCACTGCGGACTGGATCGCGCCTATCAGCTGGTTCGCGGCGACTACCTCGCCCGCGTGGACGACACGCTCGAGTTCCAGCCCGGGTGGCTCGAGCGCGCCATCGCGGCGCTCGAGGCGGATCCGACGCTCGGCTGCCTCTCGCTGGTTCCCCCGGCCGACTATCACCGCGGCCGCGGCCGGCCACGCACGGTGCACGTCGAGCCCATCGTCGTCGACCACCTCGACCTGCGCTGCTTCGTCGCGCCGCGCGGGCTGGTCGAGCGGCACGAGTGCGAGCTCATGGGCGAGCAGCCCGGCGGCTGCCGCTTCCAGGACTACCTGCGCGGCGAGGGGCGGCGGCTGGCGTTCCTGCCCGGCCTCGTCACCCCGCTCGGCATCGTGGAGGGTCCCACCGGCCTCGACTCGTGCAGCGTCGAGGCCGAGCTGCCGCCGCACGAGGGCGCAAGCGACGGGATGCAGCGCCTCGAGCAGGAGTACGACCTCGGCGACGACATCCTGCTGACCTGCCTGTCGTGCGGCGCCTCTGAGCTGGAGGTGCTGGCCGCGCGGATCCGCTTCTGCGAGCGCCATCAGGTGGCCACCGGCTTCTGGTACGAGCTGCGCTGCCCCGAGTGCGGCGAGCTCCACTACAAGGACGACTACCAGTTCCGCTGTCCTGACTGAGGGGCCGGCCGCGTGAGTCCCCCTCGGCCCCACGATCCCCGCGCAGTGCGCATCAGCGTGCGCGGCGTCGTGCAGGGCGTCGGCTTCCGTCCCTTCGTCTACTCCCTCGCCGTCCGCTACGGACTTCACGGCTGGGTGCTGAACACGTCGGCCGGCGTGGAGGTGCTGGCGGAGGGCCCGCCCGAGGCAGTGACCGGCTTCGCCGAGGCGCTGCCGGCGGAGGCGCCGCCGCGCAGCCACATCGCCTCGTACGAGGTCCGCGACGTGGAGCCGGGCGCCGCGGTCGACGGCCCGGCGGCCGGCCCGACGTTCGTCATCCTCGAGAGCCGGCCTGACCCGGGCGCCTACCAGCTCGTCTCACCCGACATCGCGACCTGCGACGACTGCCGTCGCGAGCTCCTCGATCCGCGTGACCGGCGCCACGACTACCCGTTCACCAACTGCACGAACTGCGGGCCCAGGTTCACCATCATCGAGGACCTGCCCTACGACCGCGCGCGCACGACGATGCGGAGCTTCCCGCTGTGCCCTGCGTGCCGGCGGGAGTACGAGGACCCGGGCGACCGCCGCTTTCACGCCGAGCCCAACGCCTGTCCGGTGTGCGGGCCTCGTGTGCGGCTGCTGCGGCTGGAGGAGCAGGGAGAAGGTGTGGTGGAGCTGGCCGCCGGCGCCGCAGGCGACCCGGCGGCGCCCATCCGCGCGGCCGCGGAACTGCTGCTGGGCGGCGAGATCCTCGCCGTCAAGGGGCTCGGCGGCTTCCACCTCGCCTGCGACGCCACGGACCGAGATGCGGTGCGCCGCCTGAAGCAGCGCAAGCGGCGCCCCGACAAGCCGCTCGCGGTGATGTTCGGCGGCCTCGAAGAGCTCCGCGCCCACTGCCTCGTCACCGCGGAGGAGGGTGCGCTGCTGACGTCGCCGGAGCACCCGATCGTCCTGCTGGAGTGGCGCGAGATCGACCCCTCGGGGGCGACGGGCCCGGAACTGGGCGGCGGAGGCTGTGACCCGGTGGATCTCGAGGTCGCCGTCCGCCAGCGCTATCTCGGCGCCATGCTGCCGTACACGCCTCTGCACGTCCTGTTGCTGCGCGCCGCCGGACGGCCGCTCGTCATGACGAGCGGGAACCTCGCGGAGGAACCGATCGTCAAGGGCTGGGAGGAGATCGACCGTCTGACGTCCATCGCCGACGCCTATCTGGTCCACGACCGGGAGATCGCCGTGCGCTACGACGACTCCGTCGCGCAGGTGCGCGGCGACAAGCCGCGGCTGATCCGCCGGTCGAGGGGCTACGCCCCCTTCCCGGTGGCCCTGCCGCGGCCGCTCCCGCAGACGCTGGCCGCCGGCGCTGAGCTCAAGAACACGTTCTGCCTGACGCGCGACGCGAACGCGTTCCTGAGCCAGCACATCGGCGATCTCGAGAACCTGGAGACGCTGGAGCACTACGAGGCCGGCATCGACGTGTACCGGCGGCTGTTCCGGCTCGAGCCCGAGGTGGTGGCCTACGACCTCCATCCCGAGTACCTGGCGACGAAGTACGCGCTCTCGCTGCCCCAGACGGAGAAGGTGGCCGTGCAGCATCACCACGCGCACGTCGCCGCCCGGCTGGTCGAGCACGGCCGTGAGGAGTCCGTCATCGGAGTCAGCATGGACGGTCTGGGCTACGGCGACGACGGCCGCCTCTGGGGCGGAGAGGTCCTGGTCTGCGACCTGACCGGCTACCGCAGGGTCGCGCATTTCGAGGAGCTCCCGCTGCCGGGCGGAGCGGCCGCGATCACGCATCCCTGGCGGACGGCCCTCGGCTGGAGCTACGCTCTCCTCGGGCCTGAGGGCCTCGAGCGCGCGCTCGCCCTGCTGCGCCGCCCCGATGCCGCCGCGGCGACCGGCGGCGCGCCGTCGGACGAGGAGGTCGCGGCGCTCGTCCGGCAGGTCGACCTGGGGGTCAACACGCCGCCGACGACCAGTTGCGGCCGCCTGTTCGACGGGGTGGCCGCCCTCGCCGGCGTGCGCCGGTCGATCACCTACGAGGGTCAGGCCGCGATCGAGCTCGAGATGATGGCGTCGGGGCCGGCCGTGGGCTCGGACGCCTGCCCGTACGCCTGGACGCTCGACGGCGACGCGGCGTGCGCCGCCGCCGGCGAGCGACGCGGCGCGCAGGACTGGGTCGGGGCGCGCGCCGCCCTCGCCGGCGGGGAAGAGGTCGTTCCGGGCGCCACCGGTCCCGGCGCGGCCGTCGTGCTCGGCCCCGCGCCGGCGATCGTCCGACTGGCCCCGCTGTTCGACGGCGTCCTTGCCGACCTCGAGGCGGGGGCCGCGCCCGGCGCCGTCGGGGCGCGGCTGCACGCCACCGTCGCAGCGGTCGTGCTCGACGTCTGCCGCCGCGTCCGCGACTCCGGCGGTCCCTCCGCCGTCGCGCTGGCCGGCGGCGTCTTCCAGAACCGGCTGCTCGCCGGGTCGTGCGAGCGAGGGCTCGAAGAGGCCGGGTTCGATGTGCTCGCCGCGGGGCTCGTGCCCGTCAACGACGGCGGCGTCTCGCTGGGGCAGGCGGCGGTCGCGGGCTATACTGTCCTTGAGCGCCGCGGGGAGCTTCGCTGACCGCGGCGCCTCCGTCCGCAGTCTTCGCCCAGACAGACCAGACCGCCACAGGATCCCTCGCCTATGTGCCTCGCCCTTCCCATGCGCATCACTGCCCTCGACGGGACTCGCGCGACCATCGCCGCCGAGGGTCTCGAGCAGGAATGCAGCGTCATGCTGGTGCCCGACGTCGCCGTCGGCGACTACGTCCTGGTACACGCCGGTTTTGCGATCAGCGTGCTCGACGAGGCGGACGCGCAGGAGACCTACGACCTCCTCCGCGAGATCGGCGCCTTCGACGAGGGCGACGACGACCCCGGACCCCGGTGACCGCCGCCGCCGACCTCGGCCGGCTGGCCGCGGACCTGCGTGCGGAGGCCGGTCCGGACCTCACGTTCATGGAGGTCTGCGGCACGCACACCATGGCCATCGCCCGCTACGGGCTGCGTCAGTTGCTGCCCGAGGGTGTCCGCCTCATCAGTGGGCCCGGCTGTCCGGTCTGCGTTACCGCGATGGCCGACCTCGACCGCGTGCTCGCGATCGCCCGGCTGCCCGAGGTCACGCTCGTCACGTTCGGCGACCTCATCCGCGTGCCGGCGTCCCGCGGCACGCTGGCGGCGGAGCGAGCCGCCGGCGCCGACGTCCGTATCGTCTACTCGCCCAGCGACGCCGTGCGCATCGCGGCCGAGGAGCCCGACCGGCAGGTCGTCTTCGCCGGCATCGGCTTCGAGACCACGGCGCCGACCACGGCTGCCGCCCTGCTCGAGGCTCGCGCCGCCGGCCTCGGCAACTTCAGCCTTCTCAGCCTGCACAAGACCATGCCGCTGCCGCTGCGCGCGCTTCTGGACCTGGGGGAGACGCCCATCAGCGGGTTCCTGCTGCCGGGGCACGTGAGCGTGATCACCGGGACGGCCTGCTACGAGTTCCTCGCCGCCGACTACGGCATCTCCGGGGTCGTGGCCGGATTCGAGGCGCGCGACGTCCTGGAGGCTCTGCTCATGCTCGTGCGTCTGCCCGAGGCGGGAATCGCCATCCAGTACACGCGGGCGGTGCGCCCCGAGGGCAACGTGGTGGCGCAGCGTCTGCTGGAGCAGGTGTTCGCGCCGAGCGACGCCGACTGGCGCGGACTCGGCGTCATCCCCGGATCCGGCCTGGCCTTGCGTGAGGAGTTTGCCGGCGCGGACGCGGCCCGCCGGTTCGCCGTGGACCCGGGCCTTTCACTGGAGCCGCCCGGGTGCCGCTGCGGAGAAGTGCTGCGCGGCGTCACCGATCCCGCGGAGTGCGCCCTGTTCGGCACGCGCTGCACGCCGGAGGACCCGGTCGGCGCGTGCATGGTGAGCAGCGAGGGCGCCTGCGCGGCGCGCTACCGCTACCGGGGACTGGACGACGATGTCTGAGCGCGGGACGCCCGGCGAGCGCATCCTCCTCGGCCACGGCAGCGGCGGCAAGCTGTACCGCGACCTCGTCAAAGACGTGTTCGTGCGCGCGTTCGCCAACCCGGTGCTGGAGCGCCTCGACGACGCGGCGGCGCTCACTCCGTCAGGCCGCATCGCCTTCACCACCGACGCGCACGTCGTGCAGCCGCTCACGTTCCCCGGCGGCGATATCGGGCGCCTCGCCGTCGCCGGCACCGTGAACGACCTCGCGACGGCGGCGGCGCGGCCGCTGGGGCTCGCCGCCGCCTTCGTGATCGAGGAGGGCTTCCTCCTGGACGACCTGCGCGCCGTCTGCGCCAGCATGGCGGCCACGGCGCGCGAGGCCGGCGTCCCCATCGTCACCGGCGACACCAAGGTCGTGGAGCGCGGCGCCGCGGACGGCCTGTTCATCACGACGACGGGCGTCGGCGAGATCGTCGTCGCGCACGAGCTTGGATCGGCCGCCGTCCGTGACGGCGACGCCGTCATCCTGAGCGGCGGCATCGGCGACCACGCGGTCGCCATCCTGGCGGCGCGCGGGGAGTTCGACTTCCGTGCCGACGTGCGCAGCGACTGCGCGCCGCTGTGGGGCCTCGTCGAGGCCGCCGTCGGCGCGGCCCGCGCGAGCGGCGGGGAAGAGGCCGTACGCTTCCTGCGAGACCCGACGCGAGGCGGCCTGACCACCGTGCTCGCCGAGTTGGCGGAAGAGTCAAGCCTGGGAATCGAGGTCGAGGAAGAAGCGATTCCCGTCTCGCCGGCGGTCCGCTCCGTCTGCGACCTGCTCGGCTACGACCCGCTGACGCTGGCCAACGAGGGGAAGATGGTGGTGGTGACGGCGGCGGAGGCGGCCGACGCCGTGGTTGCCGCCGTACGGGCGACGAAGTACGGGAGCGAGGCGCGGCGGATCGGCTTCGTCACCGCCGCGCACCCCGGCCGCGTCGCCCTGCGCACGCCGTTCGGAACGCGCCGCGTGCTGGACATGCCGATCGGGGAACTCCTGCCGCGGATCTGCTGACCCGCCTCCCGGCCGGCCGCGTCGACCGCGGCCCGGTCTGATCGCGCTACTCGCCGCGTCCCACGGCGTCGCCGCCGTCATGCTTGGCGGCATAGAGCGCATCGTCGGCGCGACGCAGCAGGTCGTCGGCAGCGTCTTCCGGCCTCCAGGCGCTGACGCCGCCGCTGACGGTGACGCCGCCCCGGTGGAGTCCTGCACTCTTCCTCACCGCGGCCAGTACTCTCTCTGCGAACGCTTCGGCGCCGGTGCGGTCGATGCCCGGGAGGAGCACGCAGAACTCGTCGCCTCCGAGCCTGCCGGGCAAGTCCTCGGCACGACACAGGTCACCGAGGAGGGCCGCGAAGGTCGCGAGGACCTGGTCGCCGGCTGCGTGGCCCGCGTCATCGTTGACACGCTTGAGGCCGTCGAGGTCGAAGCTCACCAGAGCCACTGGAGTGCCGTGACGCTTCGTCAGAGAGACCGCCTTCTCCAGCGCCTCGTAGAAGTGACGCCGGTTGGCGAGGCCTGTCAGATCGTCCGTCGCGGCGATGCGCGTGATGGTCGCGTTGGCGGCTTCGAGTGCCGCGGTCTTCCTCATCAGCTCGTCGACGAGGCTCAGGAGCTGCTCGTTCTGTTGCCGGTTCTCTTGCTCTGCCCGCTTCTGGGAGGTGATGTCGGTGAGCGTCGCCCGGCATACCTGACGGCCCGGGGCCTCATCGGCGAGCACGGTGTCCAGATGCACCCAGAAGGGCACTCCTTCGGGACCCAGCAGGCGCAGATCGCAGCTCCGCGGTCGGTTCGTGCCGTAGAGCTCTTTGCGGTGCAGATAGTAGACGTCCTGATCATCGGCCAGGATGAAGCGTGTCAGCGGTTGGCCGATCAGTTGCACCCTGTCCTGGCCGAGCCGCGCGGCGGCCGTGAGGTTAGCTTGCTGGATCCGGCCGTCGGCGGCGAGCGTGAGGTAGCCGACGGGGGCAAGGTCGTAGAGGTCGGAGAAGCGAGCGCGCGAGGCCTCGAGCCGCTCGCTGGTCCGCCGCAACTCGTCGTTCTGCATCTCGAGTTCGATCTGGTGGACTTCCAGCTCGTGCAGCAGGGCGTCGACTTCATGGGGACCGGCCAGGCCGCCACCGGTGGACGAGCCTCCGCGCGTCTGGAGCGCGCGCTCGGCGTCGGGGCGCAGGTCCGGCGCCGGACCGCGGTCGCAGCCCTGCTCAGGCGTGCCCGCCGGCCTCATCGTCTGCCTGCTCCTCCAGATCGCCATGCTCGTTCCTGCCCTTGCCGTTGTCGTGCCCCTCCTCACATCATCGACTCCGCGCTCCCCGCGCGCCATGGAACGTTCCGCCCCCCCGGGCGCACAGAAGGGGGGCAACAACGGGTCGGATCTCGTCAGGCCGCACGCAGAGTCGCAGGAGAAGCCGGCCTCCGGGCGTGCGGAAGGAGAGAGTCGCAGGCCTGAAGAGTCCTGAGGCACGGGGCGGGAGGGGATGGAAGGGTGACGGAGAAAGCGCTGGAGCCCGGTCGCGGATTCGAACCGCGGACCCCCTCCTTACCATGGAGGTGCTCTGCCAGCTGAGCTAACCGGGCCTGGTGGGGGAGCTAGGATTTGAACCTAGGTAGGCTGCGCCAACGGATTTACAGTCCGCCCCCTTTAACCACTCGGGCACTCCCCCGGGAGCCGTGGAATCTTAGCTGAAAGCCGGGACGCCTTCAACCGCGACCGAGGCTGGAAGGGGACGCATGCGAGACCGTCTCCACCAGCGCGACACGGGCAGAGGGCGACCTGGTCCGGAGAAGAGACAGCCGGGGCCGTCAGGGGGATGACGGCCCCGGCTTGAAAAAGTGTGACGCCCGGCCAGGGGAAGCGGGCCGTCACGGGACTCGCGTTGTCAGCAGCATGGCGGCCAAGCGGCGAGGGGGGCTCGCCGAGGCGCTTGTGATGACATGCGCATTCTATCCGATATATGGACCAGAGCAACCACTCTGCGGACAAAGTGACCGCAGAGTGGTTGTACGGAATGTCCAGCGCCGGGCGGTCTCCGCGGGGCCGGCGGGCCGTGGTCAAGAACCGTTCGCGCCGGATTGAGCGGCAAATGAGCCTGTGGTACCGTAAGCATCCGCCGTGGCGGCGTAGCTCAGCTGGTCAGAGCAGCGGAATCATAATCCGCGTGTCGTAGGTTCGAGTCCTACCGCCGCTACCACTCTTCTCGCGGCTTCCAGAACCCTTCCCTGCAAATGGCCTGTATTGCTGCGGGCGCAGCGTCGGCGCGGGGAGCGCCGGATAGGCCGACCGTACTCCGTTCGTACTCCTTGCTGTCACAACTACCTAGCCTCGCCGTACACCACGGCGTCGAGCACGTCCGCGATGCCCTCCTGCATGGTCGGCAGCGCGTGGGAGTAGGTGTCCATGGTGATCTTGATGGACTTGTGGCCGAGGCGTTCCTGGAGCACCTTTGGATGCCCGCCCGCCCTGAGCCACAGGGTCGCGTGGGTGTGGCGCAGATCGTGGACCCGAATGCGCTTCACGCCGACCGCCGAAACGGCCTCGCCGAAGCTCTCCGTGACCTTGTTCGGGTGCCACGGCTCGCCGTTCTCGCGCGTGAACACGTGGCCGGTGTCTTGCCATGCGGAGCCCCACCGGAGGCGTTCAGTGTTCTGCTGCGCCTTCCACGCCTTGAGCGCCGCGACGGTCCCGGCTCCGATGTGGACGTGCCGACCGTCGCCGCCCTTGAGCGGTCCCTCTACTACTTGGTAGCCGACTTGGTGACGTGACCGCTGGAGGTAGACGGAGCCGGTGTCTAGGCCCACGTCCTCCCACTTGAGGCCGAGAGCTTCGCCGCGCCTCATGCCCGTCTTGGAGAGCAGCATCCAGAGAGGCGAGAGACGGTCCGAGCTTGTGGCCTTGAGGAACTTGTCCAGCTCGTCCGCGTCCCACGTTTCGAGTCGCCCTGTGCGCCTCACCTTCGGGTACTCCACGCCATCGGCGGGGTTCGTAAGGATGAGCTTGGCGCGCACGGCCTCGGCCAGTGCCTTGTGCAGGACCGCGAGCACGCCGCGCCGGGTGGAAGGGGAGAGGACGTGGCCTCGTGGTCCATCCTCGCTGGCCAGCCGGGCGTGCATCTTCACGATGTCGCTGTACGTGAGCTTCTGAAGCGGAATGCTGCCGATCTTCGGCACGATGCGCTTTTCCACGTGCAGGCGATAGGCCAGTTTGGTGTTCGGCCGCAGCTCCAGAGCTTCCAGCGTCGGGAGCCAGTCGTCAACGAGGTAGTCTCCCGTGGTGCGGTCGTCCCGTGACACGTGCTCGCCGCGCTCGCGGGCCGTCAGGGCATCACGGAGCGCCTTGGATGCCTCTTTCTTCGCCTCGTACTTCTCCGGCAGCATCTCCTGGCGACGGGCCACGACCTCTTCGGGCTCGCCGTGGTCGGCGGGGCAGGTGCTCGGCTTCCCGTCCTCAACCCAATGCCGCTTGCGGCACGTCGGGCAGCGTAGCGCCGCCTGCTCACCTAGCTCTATCACCACCCGCCAGTAGCCGTACCTCTTCTGAACGTTGCCTGTCATTCGGTCTCCTCCTTCGGTTTCAGGTGCTCTAGTTCCGGCCGCTGCCATGCGTTCTGGAGCCTTCGCCAGACCGTTGACGGGTGCCGGTTGAGCCGAGTAGCCGTCTCGGCAAGGGGCTGTTTCGAGCCTTCCGCCACGACCTCGCGGTACGTCTCCGCTGTGCGGCGAAGTTCGTCAGGGGCAAGGCCCTTGCGGCCCCGCGTGGCCCTCAAGTCCTGGGCGCTCAGGCCGATTAGCTCGCCCCATGTGAACCCTGCTAGTGGCGAGGGTTCGTCCAGCTTGGTGCCGGACACGCCGCCCATGCCCTCGCGGATGAAGCGCAGGAGGTTGCCGAGCCGGATGTCACGCAGGTTGCGGGCCGTCACTTCGTACTCGTCGGCCCCGTCTGTAGCGCCCACCTGAACGCCGGTGCAGCACAGGCGGCCCCGCTTCGTGCGCCCGAGCCGTAGCCACACCTCGCAGTGCTCGGGAAGATCGCCGCCCCAGAACTTCGTCCACGGCCCGGCGTAGCGTCCGACCGTGCGTCCTGTGGGGTCCGCCAGCTCCCACTGGTAGTCCGGCGTCCGGTCCTCGTTTGCGTCGTTTCGTGTCATATGTGGACGCTCCGTTGTGCCTTTGTGGATACTTGCAACCAGAAGGTATCGCAAAGTCACCGGGGAGTCAATGATGCGTAACGAGGCAGTGCGGCAGGCCCGGCACCATTGGGTGCTGGAGGAGCTTGCATCGGGACGGGCGCAGGCCACAGTCCGACGCGCCGGGCGGTCGAATGCCGACGTTGCCCGCGTCTGCAAAGTGACCACGCCGAGCGTCTGGCGTTGGTTCAACGATGACCGCAGGCCGCGAATGGCAGCCGCCCTCCGCCTTGCGGACTATCTGGACCTGCTGGAGCTTGAGGAGTGGGAGCGCCGATGACCGCCAAGGCGAACGAGTCCGCGCCGACGCTCATTGAGTTGATGGAGCGGAGCATTCTCGGCGAAGTCGTCTTGACCGTGGAAGAGGCTCAGCCGTGGGCGCTCATGAAGGTATCCCGGTCGGCATGGTACCGGAGCGCCAAGGCAGGTGAGTTTGACGCGTTCCTGCGGCGCATCGGACGTTCGTATCGCATCCTCCTGAGGCCCTACCTCTCATGGCTCTCGGCCGACACCCACGAGGGCGAGAGCGGATGAATCCCGGCGCGGCCCAAGAGGCTTTGTTCGCGCCCGAGATCGACACGCGCCCGGAATGCGAGCTACTGAGCGACGCCTACGATGCCGCCGCGATCCTGGCCATGGGTGATGAGGGTATCGCGGGCCACACCGTCGACCGGCTGCGCCGTGACCTGCTGGCCGCCGTGGCCGAGCTTGGCCGACGCTGGACCGCGCCATGATGCCATGCCGCGCCTAGACGGCAGGACTCACGATGACCGGGACCAGCGAGCGCACCGCGCAGCGGAAGAAAGGCATTCCGTGGGTGGAGTGCTTCGCGAAGCTCAAGAACGCCGAACTGATGGCCTTCGCGGGTCTGCCCCTCAACGGGGCTCAGTTCAGGATCGTGCTCTACATCATCGCGCAGACGCGCGGCACCGGGCGACTCACAGGAGACAGGGCAACGATGTACAGCTATGACGACTACCAAGAGGCCCTCGCCGGCTATGACCGCGAATGGGCACCGCTCTTCCACGGCAACATCGCGGACGGCACCGGGCTCACCCGGCAGACCGTCTGCACGGAACTCAAGCACCTGGAGGAAGCCGGAATCGTCGTGCGTGAGGGCACGGCGAGCAAGACCACTCCGGCACGCTATCGCGTCAACTTCGAAACGGCCGCATGGCGGATCGACGGCGGGCCGTCATGCTGAATCATTGTGTAACCAACAGGCGGCACAATGTCCGACATTCTGTCACCAACAGCCGACACAATCCGGCCGATTGTGTCACCAACAGCCGACACACTCTAAGACACTTAAGACCTCCTACGGAGAAAGAGCAGGAATACCACCGATCTTCGACCGGTGGAGTGTACTCAGAGAAGTCTAGAAGCATCGACCTTCGACCTCTGGCGACACTGATGGGCAGTGGTCAGGGACCAAGCTGCCCTCTTGACCGTGAGGGTCGCCCACGAAGCGCGGCCGGGCCGACCTTCGGAGTACGGCACGGAGTACGGTCGTGCCTAGCCTCCACTGACTCAGGCTCGGAACGTGCGACCCGCCAGTTCGTAGGAGGGTGGTGACCGATGCCTAGAGTCTGCACGGTCTGTGTCCATCCCGAGCGCGAAGCCATAGACGCGGCGCTCGTTTCCGGCACGGCATACACCGAGATCGCACGGACCCACGAAGTCGGGCGAGAGGCGGTCCGTCGCCACGCCAACCGGCACCTGTCGGCCGCCCTCGCGGCCTTGCGAGCGCCGACGCAGGCCGGTAGTCGCGCGCCCCTCTCCGACCGCATAGAGACCCTGATAGCGCGCTGTGAAGTGATGTTCACCGCCGCTGCCTCCGAGGGTCGGACCGCCCAAGCCCTCGCCGTGGTCAAGGAACTACGCGCCTGCCTTGAGCTGGCGGGCCGGGCGAGCGGCGAACTGCGCGACCAACCCGCCGTCGTGGTCAACCTCCAGACCTCGCCCGAGTGGCTACAGGTGCGCGCTGTGATCCTCACCGCCCTCATGGCCTACCCGGAGGCCCGCGCCGCCGTCTCCGGCCGCCTGCTCGAACTGGAGTCGGGCCAGTGACCCGCCGACGCGGCAACCTCAAGCCCTGTGCGTGGTGCGGCCGGGTGGCCAGCGCGGCGGGCGAGCCCCGCCCTTGCGTCAACTATGACTTCGATGACAGCCGCTACCACGCCCGCTGCCTCGTGGCCAAGCTGGACGGCAAGCCGAAGCCGGAGCGCCGCCCATGAGCCGCCTTGCCGTCGACATGCGGCGCGCTCTCGACCCGGCCGCCCTCGCCGAAGACGTGGGAATGCTCCCGGACCCGTGGCAAGCCGAGGTGATGCGAACGGCCGCCCTCCGCGTCCTGCTCAACTGCTGCCGCCAGTCCGGCAAGTCCACCACCTGCGCCCTGAAGGCCGTTCACGTGGCCGTGTACGAGCCCGAGAGCGTCATCCTGCTCCTGTCGCCCTCGCAGCGGCAGTCACAGGAGCTATTCCGCAAGGTGCTTGCCGTGTACAAGAGTCTGGGCCGCCCGGTGCCCTCCGAGGGCGAGAATGCGCTGTCCCTGACCCTTGAGAACGGCTCTCGCGTCGTCTCCCTGCCGGGCACCGAAAGCACCGTGCGCGCCTACTCCGCTGTGCGCCTGCTCATCGTGGACGAAGCCGCGCGCGTCCCTGACGACGTGATCGCCGCCGTGCGGCCGATGCTGGCCGTCTCGGGTGGCCAGCTCATCGCCCTCTCGACTCCCTTCGGGCGGCGCGGATGGTGGTACGAGGCATGGGAGCACGGCGGCAAGTCCTGGCAACGGGTCCGCATCCCGGCCACGGACTGCCCGCGCATCTCTCCTGACTTCCTTGACGAGGAACGGGCGGCGCTTGGCCCGTGGTTCTTCGATCAGGAGTACGGGTGCGAGTTCGGCGACACAGAGGCAGCGGCGTTCGCAAGCGAGGACATCGCCGCCATGTTCAGAGAGGACGTGAAGACGTGGACCGTGTAGAGGCCGTAGTGACCATCGGCGTTGACGTGGGCCAGCGAGCCGACCCGAGCGCCGTGGTGGTCGCGGAGCAGGTGCCGAACCCGCACGGTGCCCGAGCGCGCTACGCCGTGCGTCACCTTGAACGCCTGCCATTGGGGACGCCGTACCGGGAGGTAGCCGACCGGCTGGCACTCCTCTACCGCAACACGACCGCCCTCCTAGGCGACCGCATGGCCCGTGAGGACTACCAGCGCGGCGGTTACATGCAGGCAGCGGACCCGGCCGAGCTGTGGCAGCTCCGCGCCCGCGAGGCGGTATGGGTGCTCATGGACGCCACCGGGTGCGGCCTGCCCGTGGTGGACTTCCTGCGCGAGCGTTCGGGCATCGCTACCGGCCACCTGACGGCCGTGATGTTCACGGCGGGCGAGGGCGCGAACGTCCACCTTGGGGCGCAGTCAGGGACCGTCTCCAAGTCCTACATGGTGTCCCGCCTTCAGGCGCTCCTCGCCTCCGGCCGGATACTCCTGCCCGACACGCCCGAGGCCCACTCGCTCACGGACGAACTGGACGACTTCGAAGTGAGCGTGACCAGTCAGGCAAACGTCCAGTGGGGCGCGAAGTCGGGTGCCCACGATGACCTCGTGAGCGCGCTCGGGCTCGCCTGCCTCCTGGACCAGAGCGCCCACCAGTGCGGAAGCCTCCGCTACATCTGAAGGGAGATCGCGTGACCGACTACCCGACACTTGAGGAGGCCCGCGCTGCCGGTCTCTTCCACTGCAACTGCCGACACTCCATCTCGCTCTATCAGGAGGGCGTCACGCGGCCCATGGAGCACACGGAGGACCCGAGAGGCTACGAGCTGTCACAGAAGCTCCGCTACTACCGGCAGGCCAAGGTCAGGGAGCAACGTCGGCGGGCAGCGGCGTTCACGCCGGAGGCCGTGGAGGCGTCCAAGCGGCGCATGGCTGCAATCAACGAGAAGATGCGCCCGGTCAAGGCCGAGCTGGACGCGATGATGACCATTTCGAAGGAGGAAGCATGAGCGTGAAACCAGAGATCATCCGGGCGGCGCTTCAAAACCAGCCCATCCTGGACCGCATCCGGCGGGAAGCTCGCGAGGCGTGGGAAGCCGCCTTCACGGCGGCGCTCGTCTACCCATGGGCGCAGGTATACGCCGATGCGCTGGAGGGTGAGCCGCTCGCGGACGCCGAGGCCGAGGCCGCGCCGTATGTGGCCGACGTCGACAAGGCGCGGGCCGCGCTGGCCGAGGAACAAGAGAGCGTCGCGGGAACGCTGGCCGACTTCTGGGAGCGCAAGCGCCAGCACCCGGACAACTCGGAGCACGAGCCGTCGAGCGAGACGCCGCGCATTCAGGAGCTTCGTCGGGCGCTGAGCGAGGCCGAAACGCGGGCGTTCCCGCACACGAACAAAGTGAGCATCATCGGCTATCAGGTGGACGCGCTGAGGAACGCGCCGCGCCCCGACTGCGTGGTGCTGGAGCGGCTCGGCGTAGGCGTCTACCAGCCGTGTCTGGGAGAAGAGGGCAGCCCCGATGATGCTGACTGACGAACAGAGGGCGCAGGCCGACACGCTCGGACTGACGTACACGGAAATGGCCGTGGCACTGAAGACGCGCATCCCGCCCGAGACCTACGCCGAGCGCAAACGGGAGCTACTCGCCGAGCGTGACGAGTGGGAAGCCAAGGTGGCGCAGGCGGACGGGTTCTTCAAGCTGGCAGAGCGGAACGCCCGGCACGAAGAGGGCGACGCGTAGGCAACGGCGAGGGCCGGGAGTCTGTCCCCGCTCCCGGCCCTCACCCTTCCGTACAGTCCGGCCCGCGTGATAGCCTCGCGACGTGCCAGATAACCACCTCTACTACGGCGACAACCTTGACGTTCTGCGCCGCTACATCGCGGCCGAGTCCGTAGACCTCGTGTATCTGGACCCACCGTTCAACTCCAACGCGACGTACAACGTCCTCTTTGCCGAGCACTCTGGAGAGAAGGCAGCGAGTCAGATCAAAGCCTTTGGGGACACGTGGTCGTGGGACGAAGAGGCGGCCCGGACCTACTTTGAGACGATCCAAGCCGGTGGCGAGGTAGCCAACGCGCTCAAGGCGTTCTTCACGCTTCTAGGCGAGTCCAACATGATGGCGTACCTCGCCATGATGGCCCCGCGCCTCGTGGAGCTTCGGCGCGTTCTCAAACCCACCGGCAGCATCTATCTGCACTGTGATCCGACCGCGAGTCACTATCTCAAGCTGCTCATGGACGCGGTGTTCGGGCCGAGGTTCTTCCGTAACGAAGTCATCTGGAAGCGCACGAGTTCACACGGCAACGTGTCCGTTGCCTATGGGGACGTGACGGACTCCATCCTGTTCTACACGAGGGCCGACCAGCCGACGTGGAACCAACTGTACGTGCCCTACTCTGAGAAGCACGTGACGACCAAGTTCACGGGCGTGGACCCTGACGGCCGCCACTTCACGACAACGGACATGAGGAACCCCGGCTACAGGCCGAACCTCATCTATGAGTACAAGGGCTACAAGCCGCACCCGAACGGGTGGGTATGCACCAAAGAGAAGATGGAAGAGTACGACAGGCAGGGACTCCTCTACTTCCCGAAGAGTCCAGACGGGCGCATTCGTTTTAAGCGGTACCTGGACGAGTCAAAGGGTCAACGGCTCCAGAACCTTTGGGATGACATCCCGCCGATCAACGCTCGCGCCGCCGAACGTCTTGGCTACCCAACGCAGAAGCCCGAGGCGTTGCTTGAGCGCATCATCACGGCGTCCAGCAACGAAGGGGACGTGGTACTTGACCCGTTCTGCGGCTGTGGCACGGCGATAGCCGTAGCGCAGCGCCTCAAGCGCCGGTGGGTAGGCATCGACATCACGCACCTTGCCGTCAACCTCATGAAGCACCGGCTACAGTCCGCGTTCGGCGAGAGCGTCAAGGCCGAGTACGACGTGATAGGCGAGCCGACCGACGTGGAGGGTGCCCGCCAGCTCGCCAAGGATGACCCGTACCAGTTCCAGTGGTGGGCGCTCGGCCTCGTGGGCGCTCGCCCGGTCGAACAGAAGAAGGGCGCGGACAAGGGCATAGACGGCCGTATCTACTTCCACGAGGGCACCCCGACCGACCTCAAACAGGTCATCCTGTCAGTGAAGGCCGGGGCGAACCTACACCGCAGCATGGTCCACGAGCTACGCGGCGTCGTGGAGCGCGAGGGCGCGCAGATAGGCGTTCTCATCACCATGGAGCCGCCCACCAAGCCGATGCGTGAAGAGGCGGCCTCTGCGGGCTTCTACCAGTCACCGTGGGGCACTCACGCCCGCCTACAGCTCTTCACCGTGGCGGCCCTGCTGGACGGAATGCGTATCGACGCGCCGCCCATGGGGCAGGCCGGGCAGACGTTCAAGAAAGCGCCGAAGGCCAGTGCGGATGGTCACGCCCAAATGGCCTTGGACGCAGACCCGGAGTGATGGAGGCGACCGGTGCCGTCAACTGCTGAGGCACTGACCATCGCCGTTCTCTTCTTTGTCCCCGGCTTCCTGGCCGAATGGGTGCTGGACAGGTTCTCAGTGCGCTCGGGGAAGTCGGACTTCCAACGGGTTCTATCTGCGCTGACCATAAGCGGTCTGGTGTGGATCGTCCCCGGACCCTTCGTCTACGCGTACTGGCGCGGCCACGAGTCCTCTTGGAATACGTACATTGTCTGCGCCCTCATCATCGTCGTGGTTCCGACTGTGCTGGCCTACATTGTCGCGAAGTGGGGCGCGCCGTTCCGTCTCCGGCTCCAGCGCTTCCTCGGCCTTCCGGTCCTTGACTCCAAGCCGACTGCATGGGACTTCGTCTTCTCTCAGCCCAAGGGACAGTGGGTCATAGTCCACACCACGGACGGGGAGACGTTCGGCGGCAAACTAGACCTCCACTCGTGCGCAGGCAGTCACGGCGCACGCGATCTGTACTTGGAAGAGCGATGGTGGCTGGACGACGACTCACACGCCTTCACTGAGAGAGACGCGAAGTCCGGAGGCTTGTACTTCGCGGCCGACAGCATCGAGTACATAGAGTTCCGGGTTTCGGACGATGAGGAGGAAGCGTGAGTGACAAGCCAGCACCGAAGACGGGCGGGAAGCCACCGGCCGACAAGCCGGGGAAGAGCGGCGGCTTCGTCGGAGACCTCAGCGAGAAGCGGGGATACACACCGACGCAGCCCGCCGACCCGAAGCCGCCTGGCGGCTCAAACCCGCCAAGGAAGTCCGACAAGTAGGCTCAGGACCGTACTCCGAACCGTACTCGGCGATAGCGGAGGATGACTCCTGAGACCATGGGACTGAGGCAATCGGAAGTGGGATACGAGGCCCTCCGCTCAGGCTCGCACTAGGCAGACTGAGGCCCCGAAAACGAGACTCGCCCCAGACCTTTGGGATAGTCTGGGGCGAGTCCGCGTGTCGTAGGTTCGAGTCCTACCGCCGCTACCACTCTCTCCAGCCTTGCCGGGAGCCGGCCGCATCCTCGGAGAGAGCTCAGCCTGTCAGGACCTCGACCTTGTCCCATTCGGACTCCGGCACATCGATGTTGCGGTCCGGCTCGCTGGCCGGCACCCGCAGCTTGATCCTGAGCGCCGGCGGTCGGTCCTTGCCCGCGTGGATGCTCCGCACGTGTCCCTCGCGCCCCTCGTACCGCACTTTCTTGCCGATCAGGTCGAGCGGGTTCACTGCTCCTCCCGGCTCGGGCTCCAGTGCTTTCAGCATACCCATGGGCGAGTCGACCGGTGAGCCGTTGCCTCCGTGATTCCCGGGTCTCGTTGTCGAGTCGCGGCAGCGCGCGTGGCGTGGGCCTCCAGACGGAATCCATCGACGATCCGCCGCTCCGCCCGAGCGGCAGGCCGCCTGGTGACGTTGGGGACGCCGCGGCGCGAGGAAGGGGCTCCCGGGCGCATGCCCGGGAGCCCCTTCGGTCTTCTTACGCCGGCGTTCTCGCCCGCGGTCTTCTCAGCGTCCGGTCACTTGGCCGGACTCACCACGATCTGCATGAAGCCGCCGATCGCGCTGATGCTGGAGATGCTGATCTTGGTGTTGGTGGTGGGCGTGTCGACGCTGCCCTGCGGGTTGGCCGCGGAGTACCAGTTCTTCGTGTCGTTGAACACGGACACCGCCGGGAGGCGCTTGACCGGCGAGGCGACACCGTTCACGTGGATGTTCGGGATGCCGTCGGTCTTGGCGAGCGTGAACGTCGAGTCGTAGGTCTGGATGCGGTTGCGCCACAGCTTGCCGTTCACGTCGTAGAGCGGCGCGTAGTGAGCGTCCACCGGCAGCAGGAGACCCTGACCCGGGTGAGCGCCGGTCTCGTTGTCGGCTTGCGAGGTGTCCCAGTAGTTGATCAGCAGGCCGTCCTGGTAGGAGAAGTGGTCGACCTTGTTGGGCATGGTGGTGGCATAGCCGAAGAAGTACGGGCCGACCTTGAGGCCGATGTCGTACCCCTTGTAGGTGCGGTACTCGGCCACGTAGTAGTGGCTCGCCAGCGACGACTCGACGCCGGTGGTGACGCGGAAGCCGCCGGTCGCCGGGGCGTAGGTCCAGCCGGCGTCCGTCTCGGCGCCGTCGAGGGCCAGGCCCGGCACGGCGATGTCGTCGAGCCGCAGGCCCGTTTCGCTGTAGGCGGCGTCGGTCCAGTAGCGGAAGCCGACGAGCACGTTGCCGGAGAAGCCGCTCAGGTCGGCCGATAGGTCGACCCAGTCGCCTCCGGTGGACCCGGTGATGCCGTGGCCGAAGTTCTGGCCGTTCGGGTCGGTGTCGGTGGAGAGATTGGTCGGCGCCGGCGTCCAGGTGGCGCCGTTGTCGGTGGAGACGACCACGTAGGCGTAGTCCCAGTCGAGCTCGATGTCGAACAGCGCCTTGGCCGTGAGCGTGGAGCCGGCGGGCAGGGTGACGGCCTTGTACATCAGGTTGCTCTTCTCGTCACCAGTGCCGCTGTAGTAGAACCTGGTGCCCGCGTACGGGGTGCCGATCTCCGCGGTCACGGTCTTCTTGGGCAGGATCACGAACACGCCCTGCGCCTGCTTGGTGTTGAACTCCATCGGCCCGAGCTTGTGCGACGAGGTCTTGCCGGCCGTTGCGACCTCGTACTTGAGCCAGCCCAGCTGGAACTTCTCCCACGCGCCCATGTGCACGGGCTTGTTGCCGATGGTGTCTTTGCCCTCGTCCATCCACGCGCCACCGGACATGAGCGTCCAGAACTCCGTGCCGTTCTCGCCGTCGTAGGCATAGAGGTCCGGCAGGCCCAGGTCGTGGCCGTACTCGTGCGCGAACACGCCCAGCCCGCCGTTCTCGGGCTGGATGGTGTACTTGCCGACCCAGAACGAGCTGTTGCCGACCTGCAGGCCGCCGTACTTGTTGAAGTCGGGGCCGACCGTGCCGTAGCCGCCAGAGTTGGCGTACCAGCTGTGGCTCCAGATGGTCCAGGCCGGCGCGCCGGCCTCCTCGCCCTCGCCGGCGTGCACCGACTGGAACGTGTCGATGTAGCCGTCGGGCTCGTTGAAGTCGCCGTCGCCGTCGTAGTCGTAGCGGTCGGCCTTGTCGAACCCCGCGAGATACGCGTCGATCTGGGCCGGGGTCTTGCCGGCCGCGACCTGCTCGTCGTACCACGCGTTCAGCGAGTCGGCGAGGAAGCTCCACACGTTGGCGTCCGGGCTGTCGTCGTAGGAGGCGGCGGCGCCGGGCACCTGCACCCAGCCGTCCGTGCCGCCGACGACCGTGTAGCGGCCGGACGACTGCTCGAGGTAGTAGTTCGCCATCGAGTTCTCGCCGGGCTTCTGCGAGTACAGCAGGTTGTCGAAGAAGTCACGGCTGAAGTCCGGGACCCAGTAGGTCGAGTTGTCGACCGAGCGGTCGGGGGCCGGGATGGTGTTGTGCTGCAGGTCGGAGAACTCGCCGAGCAGTGTCCACACCGCGCCTTCGCCCTCGCGCGCGAGTTGCACGTACTGGCCGCGCGCGACCTCGGCCACCTTGCCGTAGGCCTTGCCGCGCAGCTTCTTCTGCAGGCCTTTCTCGAGCAGGGCCTGCTTCTTGAGATCGAGGTCGATGAGACGGTTGTCCTTCTTGGCGCCCTTGGCGCCGTCGCTCGCGGCGCCGGAGCGCGAGGCGAGCGCCGCGCTCGCGATGGGTACGGCGACGAGCGCCGCCAGCACCGTGAGAAGCGCATAGCGCAGCAGTTTGGATGACACGAGTACCCCCTTCGTTGTGACCCTCTTAGCAGTCGCCAGACTGTGATACCAAGGGTCAGGAATACACTCCCCGGGGGTATCCGCGCAACTCGCGCCGGGGACTTTGCCTGCCCGGCGTCGCCTTCTAGTAGCCAGGGCTGGCAACGGGGCCGGCGATCGTCCCGGCGGTATGGCCGATCGTCAGAGGACTGAACCCACCGGCCCTCGTTGTCGAGTCGCGGTAGCGCGCGTAGCATGGGCCTCCAGCCGGAATCCACGGACAAGGTCACTCGCACGCTCGTAGAAAGGTCGGCCGACGCCATGCCAGATCAACCAGAGGTGACGCCCGTCCCGGACGGCAAGGGATGCCGGACCTGCCACTTCGCCCACGAGGTCCACGTCGGAGCGGGACTCGGCCTGGCCCAGTGTCGCCGCTACCCGCCGCAGGGCAGGACCGTCGAAGGGGTGTTCGTCGGCGGCTGGCCGTGGATACCCACGTCGCCGGATGCGGGCGAGCAGTGGTGCGGCGAGTGGAAGAAGCGCGGCCCCGCCAAGCGCGCCCCGAAGGCGTAGCCGGGACCGGCCGTCAGGCGCCTGGACCGCCGGGTCCGCTGACCACGCTGCCGGCGGTCTCGCCGCCGTCCATGACGATCACCGAGCCGGTGAAGTACGCCGCTTCGTCGCAGGCGAGGTAGGCGAAGAGGCCGGCGAGCTCCTCGGGCGTCGCGTGACGCCCGAGCGGGATGCGCCGGTTCACCTGCTCCAGCATCTCCGGCGTGTACTCCGCCTCCTGCATGGGCGTGAGCACGTAGCCGGGGCACACGGCGTTCACGCGGATCGTGGGCGCCCACTCGAGCGCCAGCGACTTGGTCAGCGCCACGAGGCCGGCCTTGGTGGCGTTGTAGTCGGCGTAGTAACGGTAGCCGACGAGCGCGTTGGTCGAGGCGGTGAAGAGGATGACGCCGCCGCCGTCCGCCAGCATCCGTGAGGCGGCGGCCTGCGCCGTCCAGAACGCGCCGCTGAGGTTGGTGGCGACGACCTGGTCCCACTGCTCCTCGCCGATGTCCACGGCGGCGCTCCGCAGGCTCACGCCGGCGTTGTCGACGAGGACGTCGAGGGAGTCGATCCGCGCGAAGGCGCGCTCGACCTGGGCCCGGTCGCCGACGTCGCACGTGATCACGTCCGGGCCGGGGCTGCGCGCCAGGATGACTACCTCGCAGCCCTCGTCGCGAAAGCGCTGCGCCGTCGCGGCGCCGATGCCGCTGGTGCCGCCGGTGACGACCACCTTCCTGCCGGCAAGACCCTTCATCGCGCCCTCCTTCAGCCGTCCGTGACTGCCTGTATCCTATCCACATGGAAGAGTCTCCGAGGCCGGCCCCCTTCATCGGCGTGGTCAGCGACACGCACAGCTACTACGACGAAGCGCTGGACGTCCTGCTCGCCGGCGCCGTGCGCATCATCCACGCCGGCGACGTCGGCACCATCGACGTGCTCGCCCGCCTCCGCGTGCTCGCGCCGGTGACGCCGGTGATGGGCAACACCGACCTCCCCTTCTGGGGAGACGAGCTCCCCTGGGAGGCGGAGGTCGAGGTCCTGGGCCTGCGCATCCTGGTCGGTCACATCGGCCATAGCCTCATGGGGCGCCACGACCCGGTCGCCGAGGGCTTCGACCTGGTGATCAGCGGCCACAGCCACAAGGCGGCGGTGGAGTGGCGCGCGACTACGCTGTTCCTGAACCCGGGCGCGGCCGGCAAGGCTCGCTTCGGGGGGCCGCGCACGCTCGCGCGGGTCCGCGTCGGGCCGGACGGCCGCCCCGTGCCGGAGATCGTCTCGCTGGACTGACCGGCACGGCGCAGTGCCGGGGCGCCGCGCTCAGCGGGTGCGGACGGCCTCGTAGGCGGCGAGCGCCCGCAGGCGCGCCTCGCCGTGCTCCACGATCGGCTCCGGATAGGTCTCGCCCAGCGTGACTCCGGCGTCGGCGAGCGCTTCCGCCGGCGCCAGCCACGGCGCGTGCAGGTGCCGGGTGTCCAGACCGGCCAGCTCCGGCACCCAGCGGCGCACGTAGGCGCCGTCCGGATCGAAGCGCCGCCCTTGGGTCACCGGGTTGAAGACGCGGAAGTACGGGGCTGCGTCCGCTCCGCAGCCGGCGACCCACTGCCACCCGAGCGTGTTGTTCGCGAGATCCGCGTCGACGAGCGTGTCCCAGAACCAGGCGGCGCCCTCCTGCCACGGCAGCAGCAGGTCCTTGACGAGGAACGACCCCGCGAGCAGCCGGGCGCGGTTGTGCATCCAGCCGGAGGTCCAGAGCTGCCGCATCGCGGCGTCCACCACCGGGAAGCCGGTGCGGCCGCGCCGCCAGGCCTCGAGCGCGGCCGGGTCGTCGCGCCACGGGAAGGCCGCGAAGCGCTCGTGCAGCGGCTCCGCGGGCGTGTGGGGGAACGCGGCGAGCAGATGGTGCGCGAACTCCCGCCAGCCGAGCTGACGGAGAACGGCGCCGGACGAGCGCCGCAGGCCCGGCGCCTGCTCTTCGTCCCAGTTCGGCGGTCTGATCGCCGCCTCCAGGTCGAGGCCCGCCTCCGAGAGCGTCCCCTCGACCGCGTGCCACACCTGGCGCGCCGTCAGCTCGCCCCAGTGCAGGTGGGGCGAGAGCTGCGAGCTGCCGTCGAGGTCGGGCCGGTCGCGGTCGGTCGCGTAGTGCGCCAGCGGGCCCGACAGGAAGCTCTCCAGAAGCACGTGCGCGCCGCGCTCGCCCGGCCGCCAGACCTCGCCGAAGCCGGCGGACCAGGGCGGTGCGGCCTCCGCCTCGAAGGCGGCGAGCCCGAGGCCGGGCGGAGGGTCCGGCGCCGGTGGCAGGGCGGCAGGCGCCGGCAACGGCTCGTCGGGAGCGCCGGCCGCCAGGCGGGCGCGCCAGAACGGCGTGAAGACACTGTACGGCCGGCCGTCCCGGGTGCGCGTCGCGAGCGGGGCGGCGAGGAGGTTCGCCTGCGGGATGACGACCGCCTCGATGTCGGCCGCGGCCAGGGCGGACCGCAGGGCGCCGTCGTCGACGGTCTCGTCCGGGTCGAGTCCGGCAGACCAGACCACGGCCGGCGCCGCGGCCTGCCGCGCGAGCGCGGCGACGACCTCCGCCGGGTCGCCGCGCTCGACCAGCAGCCTTGAGCCCAGACGGCGCAGATCGTCGTCCAGACTCGCGAGCGAGCGCCACAGCCACCAGCGCGCCGCGCCGCCGGGAGCCCAGGCGCGGCGCGAGCGCGGCTCCCACACGTGGACAGGGAGCAGCGTGGCGCCGCGCTCGCGCGCCTGTCGCACCGCGGCGAGCATCGCCGGGTTGTCGCCGAGCCGCAGGTCGCGGCGCAGCCACAGGACGATCGGGGTCGTGGTCACTTCGTCTGCCACGGTCGTCACGGCTCCTCGGATCGGCGGTGGGCCGGCGCGCCGCTCCCACGCGCGGGCGCGTCCGTGATGGAATATGACCGGGCGCCGCGGTCGGCAATCGCGGGGCGCCGGAGACGAGGAGCGGAGGACGAGATGGATGGGCCCCTGACGCCCGAGCACGCGCAGGCGCTCGAGCGGCTGCGCGCAGGCTGGGGACGGCTGGATGGCCGATCCGTGCTCGTCACCGGCGCGACGCGCGGCATCGGCCTCGAGACGGCCGTCCGGCTTGCCGGGCTGGGGGCGGACGTGCTGGTGCACGGCCGCGGAGCGGCCGCCCTCGCGGCGGTGCGCGCCGCATCCGCATCAGGCGCGCGCCCAACGCTCTTCATCGCCGACCTCGGCTCACTCGCCGGCGTCCGCCGGCTGGCGGCCGAGGTGGCGCGGGACCGCCCGCGTCTCGACGTTCTCGTGGCCAACGCGGGCGTGTTCGCCCCCGAGCGGCGCGAGACGGCGGACGGGCTCGAGCTGACGTTCGCCGTCAACGTCGTCGCGCCCATCCTCCTGGCCGCGGCGCTCCTGCCGGCGCTTCGCGCCGCGGCTCCGTCGCGCGTCGTCATCCTGAGCTCGGCCTCGCACTGGACCGGCGAGATGCGCTGGGACGACCTGCAGCTCGCCGGACCGGACGCCTACGACGGGCTGCACGCCTACGACCAGTCCAAGCTGGCCGTCCTCATGCTGACGCTCGCCCTCGCCCGTCGGCTCGAGGGCAGCGGAGTGAGCGCCGTCTGCCTGGATCCGGGCGACGTGGCCACCGGGATGCTGGCGAGCGGGTGGCCCGAGCTCCCCGGCATCCCCATCGAGGACGGCGCCGTGACCAGCGTGTACCTGGCGTCGGCGCCGGCCGTCGGCGGCATCTCCGGCGCGTACTTCGAGGACGGCGCCGCCGTCACGCCGCTGGCGGCGGCCCTCGACGTCGCCGCGCAAGAGCGCCTGTGGGTCGCGGTGGAGGCCGTTGCCGGCCCGCTCGGCGCCCCGGACCCGCTCGTCCCTGGCCCTCCCCCCGTCCCCGGCGCACCCGCCGTGTAGCCCCGGGTATAAGCGGTACGAAACAGTAGCGGGTACGACCGCGCGGCGACGGCCGCGCGCGGAGGACGACGATGAGCACACCACCAGTGACGATCTACTCCCTGACGACCTGCGGCTGGAGTCGCAAGGCCAAGGAGTACTTCAAGCAGCGAGGCATCAAGGCGTTCGTCATCGAATACGACACTGCCGGCCCCGACCTGCAGCGCAAGATCAACGCGGAGATGCAGAAGGAGAAGGCCGACGGGTTCCCGTTCGTACGCATCGGCGGCCGGGTGATCAAGGGCTACGACCCGGCCACCTACGACAGGCTCCTTCGGGGCGCCTGAGAGACGCCCGAGAAGACCACGACCAGAGGAGACACCACGTGGCCGAGCAGACGACCAGAGTCGAGTTGTACACGCTGAGCACGTGTCCGTGGAGCAAGAACGCATTGGCGTGGCTCGACGACAAGCACGTGAAGTACGACTACGTCGACTACGACCTCGCCGACGAGGAGTTGCAGGCACATATCCAGGAGGAGATGCTGGCGCGCGGCGCCTCGGCGTTCCCTTTCGTGAAGTTCGGCGACACCGACTTCATCATCGGCTACAACCCGGACGCGTACGCGCGGCTGTTGGGGATGACCGGGGAGGCCGGAGCGGAGTCCGCCGGCGGCGGGGAAGCGGACTGAAAAGCTGGTCGGGGTGGGCGGATTTGAACCGCCGACCTCTCGGTCCCGAACCGAGCGCTCTACCAAGCTGAGCCACACCCCGACGCGGTCACGGATTCTACCGGAACGCGGCCGGTGGCGCTACCGCTCGCCGGCCGCTTGTTCGCGGCTTCCCCAAATGCACATCTTCTTTCATTGACAGTCAACGCCGCACGTCAGTAGTGTGCCAAGTGGTAGGGCCGCCCGGAGCCAGGGGCTCAGTGGGTGTGGCGGCGGTGTTCTGTACAAGGGGGAGTCATGACATTTGCTCGTAAGGGCGTTCTGCTCGGCATCGTCGTTCTTCTCGTCTTACTCGTAGCCGCCGGGGCAGCCGCCGCGGCCAAGCCCACCAAGGTCATCATCATCACGATGGACCAGATGAAGCCCTGGTACGCCTCGACCTACGACATGGAGAACATCCTGTGGCTCCAGAGTCACGGCGCCGACTTCAAGAACGCCACCGTGGGGCAGATGGCCTCCGAGACGGTCGTCAGTCACAACACCATCGTCAGCGGCCAGCTGCCCAAGCACATGGGCTGGACCGACGAGGTCATGCGCGACACGGGTAACGTCCTGGGCTACGGCGCCGGCGCGATCGTCACCGTCGGCGACCTGACCTACGACCAGTTCACGCTGCTCGTCGAGGCCGAGGGCTATCCCAAGCTCGGCGACTACATGCACGCCAAGTACCCGGGCAAGATCGTCGCCAACTTCGGCGGCAAGTACTACCAGGTGGCTTCCACCGCTGCCTCGAGCTCCGACATGTGGGTGACCTACGGCAGCAAGAAGACCGTCGACCCGGCTTGGGGCCTGCCTTGGACCGGCAAGTACCGCGCCGCCGACACGGCCGGCCACGTGCCCAGCTACATCACCGACGACAACCGCTTCAAGATCAGCACGGGCAACAACGCGACTCCGCCGTCGCCGATCCCGACGACTGCGCCGCTCAACGACTACTACCGCACCGATGTCGACAAGCCGGCCTATCTCTATCCTGAGGACGGCCGCATGGTCCCGGGTCCCTATGACACGAACCTGGGCGGCGACGACTGGGTGGCCGACGCGGCCATCAAGGTCATCGAGCACGAAGACTGGTCCGCGATGCACCTGAACTTCAGCGGCATCGACAAGATCGGTCACATGTGGGGCGGCGGCAACGTCGACAAGCCCGCCACCTACGGGTGGGATCCCGAGACGATCATGGCTCAGGTCCACATGCCGTGGATCGCCAAGAACGCCGACGATCAGGTCGGCAAGCTCATCCAGGCGCTCAAGGCCAACGGCGACTGGAACAGCACGCTGTTCGTGGTGCTCGCCGACCACGGCGCGACGTGGGCGAAGAACGCGCACTACGTCGACGCCGCAGGCGGCGGGAACCTGAGCTGGTACTACGATCCTAACAAGACGTGCGCCAACACCAGCTACGGCCAGCCGAGCGCCGATCCGACGAAGGTCACCAACAATGAAGCCGTCCTGCATCCGCTGAACGCGACCGGCAACCTCGCCTACAGCTATCAGTCCACTGCCATCGAGGCGTGGCTCATCGACCGCAGCTGGGCCAAGAAGGCCGAGGCCGCCGCAGCCGTGAAGGGCCTGCCGGACGTCATCGCGACCTACGTGCGCTGGGGTGACCGGTTCATGCTCACGTCCACCGGCAAGATGACGAAGACCGAGCGTGCGTGGTGGAGGAGCCACGGGCAGAAGCTCGTGAACACCATGGCCTCGTCGACCGGCCCGGATGTGGTCGGCCTGCTCAAGGACCAGACGGGCTACGGCGTCTACGGTGACCACGGCGGCGCGCAGAAGGAAGTCCAGCGCGTCCCGATGGTGATGTACGCCAAGGGCATGAAGCACATTTCCAGCGGCGCGCCGTTCCATCTCGTCGACGTCCTGCCGACGGTGCTCCGCAACATGGGCATCCGGCAGATGGCCCCGATGGACGGCAAAGCGTACAACCTGCCGCTCTGAGGTTCAGCGTCGTCTGACGAACACGACGGCCGGGGCGCGCGAG
>CAIYOD010000059.1 GCA_903927755.1 uncultured Thermoleophilia bacterium
GAGGCACGGCCGGGATCGGGGAGCTGCGGCGCCAGCTGTTGCGTCTGGCGCCGCCGCTCGGCGTCGTCGGCGTCTTCGGCAACCACGACCACGGCGACAGCAAGGCCCCGTTCGTGCAGGCGACGGACCCGCGCTTCGTCCAGGACTGCGGTGTTCGCCTCCTGGTCAACGAGACGATGACCGCGTCGCTCGGCGGCGCGACGGTGCAGATCGGCGGCGTGGATGACACGGACGGCGGTCACGACGACCTGCCGGCGGTGCTGGCGCAGCTGGACCGCCGGCCCGGCGTGCTCCGGCTGCTGCTCTCGCACCATGCGGAAGTGGCCAAGCGGACGGCGCCCGGCGACTTCCACCTGACTCTCGCGGGCGATACGCACGGCGGCCAGATCTGCCTGCCGGTCCCCGGTCGGCGCATCATGCTCAGCGATCTGCACGCCGAGTTCGCCGAGGGACCCTACGACGTCGGCGGGCGCCCGCTGTACGTCACCCGCGGCGTCGGCACCAGCATGCTGCCCTTCCGCGCCTTCTGCCGGCCGGAGGTCGTCGTCTTCCACGTCGAGGCCGGCGGATGAGGCGCGTCGCCGCCGGCCTGCTCGCGCTGCTCATCGCGGCCGTTCTCGTCGCGCCGCTGCTCGCCGGCTGCGGCGGCAACGCCGACCCGTTCACCGGCCTGTACTGGGAGCCGTCCAGCGGCCGCCGCGTCGAGATCCGCAAGGACGGCGAGACGTACCGGCTGTACTACGGCGCGGCCCAACAGGCGTATCAGGCCGAGCGCGACGGCGACGAACTCGTCATCGCCGAGCCCATGGGCGGTCAGACGATCGTGCGGAAGGGAGACACCGAGGGCGTCCTCGAGCTGGAGACGGCGGGCAAGACGACCCTGCTGAAACGGTTGCAGCAGCACCAGTAGTCTGCCGGGCCGGGAAGAGGCTTCAGCTGCGGGAGAAGAGCCGCACGAGCAGCGGCGACACGTTGTCGATGGCCGCCGCCGGGCAGACCTCTGTGCAGGCGAAGCACCGCACGCACGCCGTGTCGTCGAAGTCCGGGAGCGGGTCCATGGCGATGGCCCGGGTGCCGCAGATGGCGGCGCATTCGTTGCAGCGGATGCAGGCGTCGGCGTCGACGAGGCGGGGCCGCGCCGTGATGAAGTTGCGGGCCAGGCGGTGCAGCGATGGCGGCAGGAACTCCTGCATGTCGCGGCGCACCGGCTTGAAGGTCCGCTCGTGCTCGATCGGGTCGCCGGCCAGGCGATAGGGGTCTTCGAGGTCGAGGAGGCCGCGCCTCGCCGACGCGGCGATGGTGTGGACGTGCCGGCGCTCGTGCGCGGCGCGGTCCGCGAGCGCCGCGTCAAGGGCCAGGCAGTCGTAGGCCGCGAACAGCGAGTCCAGCTCGCGAGGAGTGCCGCTGCCCGGCCCCTGTCCCTCCATCGCGATGATCGCGTCGATGATGGTGAACCGCGGGCGCACGGCGAGGTGGAGGTCGAGCAGCATGTCGGCGAAGTCCTCACGGCGCTGTGCCTTGACGTGCAGGTGCGCCTTGGCCAGTCCGGGGATGACGCCGTAGGTCAGTTTGACGCCGCCGGTGAGGCGCATGAGCTGGTGGGTCTTGAGGACGCCGACCTGGATGATGGCGTCGGCGTCGACGAACGCCTTGCCGACGGGGAACGAGCGGTAGAGGCGCCCCTCCGGCGCGTGAAGCGTCGCCCGGTCGTCCTCGACGTCGACGATCTGCACGCCCTCCGCGGCGCACACGCCGGCGATCCCGCTGAGCTTGTAGGCGCGCGCCACCTTGGCAGGGCCGTTGGGGCCGCCGGGGCTGTCGGCGACGAATGGTTCGCCCCCGGCCCGCTTGATCGCGCGCAGCACGCAGCCGAGCGTCTCCGGGTGAGTGGTGACGGCCTTCTCGGGAGGGGCGGCGCGGAGCAGGTTGATCTTGACGGCGACGCGCTCGCCGGGGTGCACGATGGCGGACCAGCCGCCGAAGGGCTCGACGAGGCGCTCGAGCGACGCCTCGAGCGTCGGTCCGTGCGTCGCCTTCACGTGGGAGACGAGCGAAGGCGGCTTCTCGGGGCGTGATGGGTCGGACGTCTCGGCCACGCGTCGGGCCCGACCCGCTACTTCACGCAGCGGGCGTACTTGAGGAAGGCCTCGAGAGCCTTCTCGACGGCCTCGGGAGAGGCGACGTCATCGCCGACCTCCTCGTTGAGGCACTCGCGCATCTTCAGAGAGATGAGTAGCACGCCCACGCGGTCAAGCGCCGCCTTGGTGGCGGCGAGCTGGGTGAAGATCTCCTCGCAGGGACGTCCTTGCTCGATCATCCGCTGCAGGCCCCGGGACTGGCCCTCGACCCGGCGCAGGCGGTTGATCAGGCGCCCTGCCTCGTCTGAATCCATGTACTCCTCCACACGAGCGACTATACCCCCGGGGGCTATGGGCGACAATACGGTGAACGCCTGAAGCTACCTCTTCCGGTACCCGCTCCCCGTAGGGGTATCGGGCGAGGGCCGCATCAGCCGAGGCGCCGGAGCCGGTCCTCCGCGACGCAGCGCAGGTCGGCGAGCACCTCGTCGGGGATGGGCTGGTCGAGCGAGCCGACGCCCAGCCGCGCCTTGGGCTTCACCGTCCCGTGAGAGTCCGAGCCACCGGTGGGCACGAGCGCGTACTTCTGCGCCAGGCCGAGGCAGCGAGTCACCGTCTCCGCGTCGTGGAGCGGGTAGTAGCACTCGATGCCGGCGAGCCCGGCGCGGGCGGCGTCGCGCACGATGTGGTTCAGACCGGCGGCGTCGGTGCGGATGATGCCGGGATGCGCGAGGACGGGGAGGGCGCCCGACGCGCGCAGCAGTTTGAGGGCGCGGCCCAGCGCGAGCCGGCGGCGATCCACCCAGGCGGGGGCGCCGCGGCGGAGGTAGAGCTCGAAGGCTTCGCTGATCGAGCTCACGTACCCGCGGCGCACCATCGCCTCGCCGATGTGCGGCCGTCCGACGGCGCCGTTCTCGGCTGCCGCGGCCAGGTCGGCGGTGTCGAGCGGGAAACCGAGCTCGGCCAGCCGCTCGACCATGCGCAGGTTGCGCTCCGCGCGGTAGACGCGCAGCTCCGCGAGCTCCTGCTGGAGCTCCTCCGTCGGCGCTCCGGCGAGGAAGTAGCCGAGCATGTCCATGGTGACCCTGTCGTGCTCGAGGTTGATCTCCACGCCTGGGATCACCTCCACGCCGAGGCGCTCGCCTGCGGCGAGCGCCTCCGGGAGCCCGTCCACCGTGTCGTGGTCGGTGACGGCGATCGCCGTCAGGCCTATCGCCGCCGCCTCCTCCACGAGCTGGGTGGGGGTCTGCGACCCGTCCGAGAAGGTCGTGTGGGTGTGCAGGTCGATCATGCTCTTAGCCTACCCCGCACAGGCGCGGGCCGTGCGGTGACGCACGCTCCCCTGCGGGTAAGATGAGGTGGGTGCGCGGCGACCGCACAGGACACCGCGCACCGGCCCGCAGTCAAGCACGCCCTCTGGAGGTCCTCGATGCGCATCGGGATGATCGCGCCGCCCTGGTTCCCGCTGCCGCCGCAGCGCTACGGCGGCATCGAGTTCGTCGTCAGCCTCCTCACCGAGGGTCTCGTGGCGCGCGGCCACGACGTGACGCTCTTCGCGAGCGGCGACTCGGAGACGCAGGCGCGGCTGAGCTACATCTTCTCCCGCGCCCCCTTCGAGCAGATCGAGAAGGGCGCCCACCTCGAGGTCATGCACAGCCTCGAGGCCTACAAGCGGGCGGCCGAGTTCGACGTCATCCACGACCACGACGGCCTCGCCAGCCGCGCGATGGGCGCGCTCGTCCACGAGCTCACCGGCACGCCCGTGGTGGCCACCCTGCACGGCCCGGCCGACGCGATCACGCAGGAGCTGCTCGGCTCCCTCCGCGCGGACCTCCAGTTCATCGCCATCAGCGAGTACCAGCGGCAGGGGTTCCCCGACCTGCGGTTCGTCGGCACGATCCCCAACGCCATCGACGTGGAGCACATGCCGTTCGGCGCCGTGAAGGACGACTACCTGCTGTACATCGGGCGCATGACCGCCGACAAGGGCGCGCACACGGCGATCGACGTGGCCCGTCGCCTGGGCCAGCGTCTCATCATGGCCGGCAAGGTCAACGAAGGCCCGGAGAGGGAGTTCTTCGCCGCCGAGGTCGAGCCGTACCTCTCCGACAAGATCCACTTCCGCGGTGAGGTCGACCACCAGACCAAGGTCGAGCTCTACAAGCGCGCTCGCTGCACCCTGTTCCCCATCCAGTGGCCGGAGCCGTTCGGTCTGGTGATGATCGAGTCGCTCGCCTGCGGCACGCCGGTGATCGCCATGCGCCAGGGGTCGGTCCCCGAGGTGATCGAGGACGGGCGTAGCGGGTTCATCGTCGAGACCGCCGACGAGATGGTGGAGGCGTTCGCGCGCATCGACGAGATCGATCCGGCGGAGTGCCGGCGAGCGGTCGAGGAGCGGTTCGGGAGCGAGGCGTTCGTGGCCGCGCACGAAGCCGCCTACGAGCGGCTGCTCGCCTCGGGCTCGTCAGTTTAGCTCGAGGACGCCGGCGAAGCTGCCGAGGCGGCCGACCAGCCGGTCGGTCTCGCGGCTCTCGAACGGGTACGACGCGAGGAACACGTCGACGACGCGCGGGTCGAACTGGGAGCCTGCATATCGGCTCAGTTCGCGCAGGGCGCTCTCGACCGGCAGCGCCGCGCGGTACGGCCTGTCGGTGGTCATCGCGTCGAACGCGTCGCAGACGAGCAGGATGCGAGAGGCCAGAGGGATCTCCTCCCCGCGGTAGCCGTCCGGGTAGCCGGCGCCGTCCCAGCGCTCGTGCGCCGAGCGGATGATGCGCGCGATCGGGACGAGGTAGTCGATGCGCGAGATGATGCGCTCGCCGATGATCGTGTGCTGCGCCATCGTCTCGAACTCCTCGCGCGTGAGCGCTTCGGGCTTGTTGAGGATGTTGCCGGGGATCCCGATCTTGCCGATGTCGTGCAGCACGGCGGCGTACTGGAGCATACGGAGCTCGGCGTCCGTCAGCCCCATGCGGCTGCCGACGGCGACGGCCATGGCCGCCAGTGAGTCGGCGTGCGAAGCCGTGTACTGGTCCTTCGCCTCCATGGCGGCGGCCAGCGCGGTCACCGTCTCGAGGTACATCCGGTCGAGCTTGTCGTAGGCCTCGGCGTTCTGCAGGGCGATGGCGATCTGACCGCCGATGGTGGTGAGGAGCGGGAGTTCCTCCGGGCCGAACTCGCGCGCGTCGCGGAAGCCCACGGTGAGCGCGCCGACCACGCCCTCCTGGCGCGCGAGCGGCACGACGAGGAAGCTGCGCAGCTGGTTCGTCGCCCTGGCGAGCGCGCTCAGATGCTCATCGGCCTCGGCGTCGCGCACCTCGAGGCCGCAGCCACTCTCGACGGCCCAGACGGCGAGCTCGTCCGCGGCCGGTGAAGGCACCGGACAGTGCTTGCCGCCGCTGAAGGCGGCCCTCGCCGTGTGGCCTTCGTAGACGAGGAAGACGCTGGCGCTGTCCGCGTCCAGCATCGCGCGGATCATGTCGGCGAGGCGGCGCAACTCGGCGTGCGGGTCCGGCGTCTGCGCCAGCGTCGCGCCGAACGCGCTCAGGTTGCTGATCTCAAGGGCGAGCGTCTGGGTCTTCTCGGAGAGTCCGTCGATGCGCGCCGCCACCTGTGTCGACATCGTGTTGAACGCCTTCGCGAGGCTGCCGATCTCGTCGCGGCGCTGCGTCGGCAAGTGCTGGTGCGGGTCGCCGTGCGCGATCGCGGTCGCGGCGGCGGCGAGACCCCGGAGCGGCTTGCTGATCGTCTGGGCGACGATCACGCCGATGACCACGGCGATGAGCAGGGCGGTGAGGAAGGCCGCGATGGTGATCGCGTTGATCTCGCTGAGCGCGGCCGCGAAGGCGTCGCGGCGGACGGAGACCTTGAGCTGCGCGACGGTCTGGCCGCTCGTGTCGCGAAGCGGGATGAGCTTGTTCGTGAAGTCGCCCTCGGTGAAGACCTGGCCGGCCGCGTACTCGGCGGGCCGGAAGGTCGCGGCGGGGCTTGCCTCCGCCGGGTCGGTGGCTGCGGAGAGGGCGCCGCCGGTGTAGACCGACAGCCGACCCTGGCCGCCGGTGAACCGATTGACGCTCTCCAGCACGCCATCGGTGACGGCCTGGGCGAAGACGAGCACCCCGGCCGGCCGCGACGGATACGTCTGGGCCACGATGGGCGCGGCGGCCAGCACGTAGAGGCCTCCGTCCAACTCCACGAGGTCGGCGCCGATCTCGCCGTGGCGCGCCGCCTGCACCAGGGCGCTCGCCCACAGAGGTGCCCGGACGCGGTCGCCGCCGCGCGCGAGGACGCGGCCCGTCGGGTCGTAGACGGTGACCATATTGGTCGCGCCGTTGGCCGGCACCCAGTCGGTGACGTTGTTGCGGATCCAGAGCTGACGCTCCTCGCGGATCGCCACGTGGAACTCGTCCCAGATCGAGTAGTCGCGGATGTAGCTGCGCTGGTCGGTCAGACGCTGGCGCAGCACCTGGCGGGCGCCGGTCGCCTGTGCCGTGATCCGATCCTGCTCGACCGCGCGCAGCGCCTTCGCCGTGCGCGAGTAGACGAGGGCTCCGAAGACGACCAGGGGCACGACCGCGACGAGGACGAACGCCAGCACAAAACGATTGCGCACGTTCCAGCGAACGATGTCAGTCATTGAGCCTGCTCCATGCGGCCTGTATCGGCAGGCTCAAGAGGGGCTTGAGCGCGGCACTCGGCCACCCCTGAGGCGGTGGCAGGCTGAGTGGCCTGCTCTACGGCGAGGATGACTCCGCCGGCGGCCAGGATGCCCGGAAATACTCCCCAAACCTGCTCATAGGGACGAGTACCCACGACTTGTGGGTACGCGTACCTAGACGGATGTACCAGAGCGCCGCCGCCGGGCGGCCGCCATCGCGGCTCGCGGCCGGCCGGCGAGCCCGGGCGCCACCCGTCCTTGTCGCCGCCCGTACCCGGCGTTAGGGTGAGGCGATGAAGCTCCCCTACGACGACGTCCATCTGATCGCCGATCCCCTGTACGGGTACCTCCGCATCACGCTTTCGCGCTCGGGCGAGATCGCGGAGCCCGACGTGATCGACAACCCGTGGGTGCAGCGCCTCAAGCGCATCCATCAGCTGCAGAGCTCGTGGTGGGTGTTCCCCACGGCCGAACACAGCCGCTTCGCGCACAGCCTGGGCACCATGCACCTCGCCGGCGAGCTGGCGCGGCAGGTCTATCCCACCCTGGCGGAGGTCGAGCCGGGCACGCCGTCGCAGCCGCTGGTCGAGGAGACCCTGCGCATGGCCGGCCTCCTGCACGACCTCGGTCACGGCCCCTTCAGCCATTTCTGCGACGAGGAGTACCTGCTGCCCGCGTTCGGCATCGACCACGAGCAGATCTCGCAGCACCTCATCGTCGGCGAGCTGGGCTCGCTGGTGGCCGAGCTGCGGCGAAGCCCTTCAGGGCAGTTCGCCGCCGGCGAGGCCGTCGACCCATGGCACGTCGCGTTCCTGGTGCGCGCGGAGGAGCAGGGAACGAGGGGGGGCGCCGCGGGCGCAGCCGCTTCGGCGCCTGCGTCCGACCCCATCCCCCGCTGGGTCCGGCTGCTCCACCGCGCGCTCTCCGGTGCGGTCACCGTGGACAATCTCGACTACGTGCGCCGGGACGCGAGGATGTGCGGTGTCGGCCTCGGTCCTATCGACGTCGACCGGCTCGTCTACTACACCTTCTGCACGGCCGACGGCCTCACGTTCCACAAACGCGCGCTGAGCTCGCTGCGCGCCTTCCTCAACGCGCGCTTCTACATGTACGAGAACGTCTACTTCCACCGCATCGGGCACGCCATCGACCTGCACCTGCACGAGATCTTCCGGCCCACGCTGGAGCTCATCCTGCCGGCCAGCCCGCTGGACGACGTCGGAGCCTACCGCCGGCTCACGGAGTGGTCGCTGTTCACGACGGTGGAGGCCTGGCTCGATGAGCCGCTGCAGAGCGAGCGGCGTGAGCTCGCGGAGGAGTGGCAGAGCATCATCCACCGGCACGTGAAGTACAGCATGGTCTACGAGCACCACGTCGAGCGGCAGCAGCCGCTGCCGGCGGCGCGCGACCTCACGCGAGAGGAGTTCCACGCCGCGATCGTCCGCAACCTGCCGCCGGACCTGCGCGGCATCGAGTTCGTGGTCGACATCGCGTCGCAGGACCCGCGGCCGCTCAACCCGTTCGTCGGGCCCAAGCGGCTGCCGGTCTACGACCCCGCCACCGACCGCATCGAGGAGCAGTTGCTGGGCGGCATCCTCGAGTTCGTGCCCGCCAAGGCGCACCTGTACCGGGTCTTCGCGGTGGGCCGCGAGCATGAGCGTGAGCTCGCCCTCGCGGCCCAGGCGGCGCTCGGCGAGATCGAGCCACCGAGCCTGGTCAACCTCTGAGGCTCCGCCGGGCGCTCGCCGGACCCGCTCGTCGCCGGTGCCGGTCCGAACGTCGCCGATGCCTGCGGCCCCCCACCAGGTGTCCGAAAACGCGAAGCACCGCGCTCGGTGCCGAAGGCGGTGCCGTGGTGTCGCACGTGGTGTCGCGGGTCGGAGGTCGAGGCCGGCGCGATGGGCGTGAACCGTCGGCGGGGCTGGTGCCGTGTGCGGCATCATGGTCCCACGGACGGTGTCGTCTGCGGTGCCGGCGCTCGACGCGACACCCCGGCCTGCCGGTGCGGTGCACGGGCGTGCAGCGGGACGCCGCTCAGCGGACGTGCAGGACCATCAAAGGACGCGCAGGACCATCAGAGGAAGCGCAAGACGAGCAGAAGAACGGCGACGAGCATCACCGCGAGGACGACGAGCAGCGCGATGATCAAGTAGTCGAGAAAGCCGGCGCCGTGAGAGCGGGCCGCCGGCCGGGCCGGTCCTGCGGCCGGTCGCCGGGATGGGGCGGGGCGCCGCGCCGCCGCCGGCCGCGACTTCGTCTGGGCTTTGCGGGTCGCGGTGCGCGAGGCGCGCCGCCGCTCCGGGCGGGGTTTTCCGCTCACGCGTCCAGCGGATGCGTCATGGCTTCGGGGCGCACCCACGCGTCGAACTCATCGGCCGTCACGAAGCCGAGCGCGAGCGCAGCCTCCTTGAGCGTGAGGCCCTCGTGGTGCGCCGTCTGGGCGATCTTCGCCGCCTTCTCGTAGCCGATGTGCGGCGTCAGCGCCGTCACCAGCATGAGCGACGCGTCGAGGTGCCGGCGGATCACCTCGAGGTCGGGCTCGATGCCGCGCGCGCAGAACGCGTCGAACGCGCGCGCCGACTCCGCCAGCAACTGCGCCGATTCGAGGAGCGCGTGCAGCATCACCGGCTTGTAGACGTTGAGCTGGAAGTTGCCCTGCGAGCCGGCGAACGCCACCGTGGCGTCGTTGCCGAACACGCGCACCGCCACCTGGGTGAGCGCCTCGGCCTGGGTCGGGTTGACCTTGCCGGGCATGATCGACGACCCGGGCTCGTTCTCGGGGATGCGCAGCTCGCCGATGCCGTCTCGCGGTCCCGAGGCGTACCAGCGCACGTCGTTGGCGATCTTCATGAGCGCGCCGGCCAGCGTGCGCAGCGCCGCGCTGGCGTTCACGACCGCGTCGTGCGCCGAGAGCGCGGCGAAGAAGTTGCCGGCCGGGTGGAACGGCTTGCCGGTGAGCTCGCCGATGTGCGCCGCGGCGGTCTCCGCGAAGCGCGGGTCGGTGTTCAGTCCCGTGCCGACCGCCGTGCCGCCGAGCGCCAGCTCGTGCAGCCCGGGCAGCGTGCCCCGCACCGTGGCCAGCGCCTGTTCGAGCTGGGCCACCCAGCCGGAGACGACCTGCCCGAGCGTCACCGGCGTGGCGTCCTGGAGGTGCGTGCGACCGACCATGACGACCTCGGCGAAGTCCCCGGCCTTGCCCGCGAGGGTGGCCCGGAGCTCATCGATCGCCGGGATCAGCACGTCCTCGAGCTCCACGGCGGCGGCGATGTGCATCACCGCCGGGAAGGTGTCGTTGCTCGACTGCCCCAGGTTCACGTGGTCGTTGGGGTGGACGGGGGCGCCGGCGCCGCGGCCGGTGCCGGCCAGCTCGTCGGCCCGGTTGGCGATCACCTCGTTGGCGTTCATGTTGCTCTGCGTGCCGCTGCCGGTCTGGAAGACGACCAGGGGGAACTCGGCGTCGAGCGCGCCGTCCATGACCTCGGTGGCGGCGCGCTCGATGAGCTCGGCCTTGTCCTGTGGCAGGCGGCCGAGCTCCTCGTTGGCCCGCGCCGCCGCCAGCTTGAGCACGCCGAGCGCCCAGATGACGCGCCGCCCCCAGCGGAACGTGGCGACGCCGATCGGGAAGTGCTCCAGCGAGCGCTGCGTCTGCGCGCCCCAGTAGTGCTCCGCCGGGACGCGGACCTCGCCCATGCTGTCGTGCTCGATGCGCCACTCGTCCGTCATGCCGGTAAGACTACCCCGTCCGCTGCGAAACTGGTGCGGGGAACAGGGTTCGTCGCGGTCCGCGGAGTATCCTGCAGAAGACGAAGGGCCTGTGTGGAGCGGGCCCTCAAGGGAGGACACATGAAGACCCTGCTCCTGATCGTTGCGGTCGATCCCGACAACGCCGCCTGGGCGCGCTGGCTCCAGGATGTGATGACATCCTGGCCCGCGCAGCTGATCATCCTGCTGCTGTTCGCGGGTCTCGCCGTGCTCCTCGTGCGGCACGCGGCGCGCGAGTGGGAGGGCGGGGTGCGCAACCGCTACCTGCAGGTCGGCCTCGCCGTCGGCGGGGTCTTCTTCATCCTGCAGTTCCTGTTCGCGAGCTCGCTCGTCGGGAACGTGTCGTGGCCGGCGTGGCCGTTCGTCATCGAGTTCGTCGTGCTGTTCGCGCTCTGGCTCTACGCCTTCGTGCGCTTCATGACCCGCCAGCGCAGCGGACCCGGCGATGATGAGTCGCGCGATCGCGGAGCGGCGCTCGACCGGGTCATCGGGGAGGCGGGCGACCAGGGCGGCGCGGCATGAGTATCTTCACGCGGGCGTTCAACAAGTTCGGCGGCTACGGCGACCTGGCCCGCCGGTTCCCCGGTGGGCCCGAGCCGGCGGGACAGCGCTGGGAGCGGCGTTGCGTCGAGTTCGGGAACACCATGCGCTACGACTGGTGCGTGACCATCGTCGTCGCGGCCGAGGGATTGTGGCTGCAGGCGCGGCCGCCGGCCCAAGGCACGCAGGCGGCGATCTTCGTGCCGTGGGCCGAGATCCGCGAGGTGAAGCCCACGCGGCTGTACTGGCGCGAGGCGGCGCGGCTCACCTGCGGCGAGCCGGCGGCCGGCGCCATCACCGTGTGGCGGCCCGTGTGGGACGTGGCCGGTCCGCTCTGGCAGGCGGCGTGGCAGGCTCCGCCCGCGCCGCCCGCGCCGCCCGCGCCGCCCGTTGCGCCGCCGCCGGCCTGACGACAGTCAAGGCGGCGACCGCCGTCGCGCGGCGACACTAGGCACATGGATGCACGAGCCGGGAGACCGCCGCGCCGCCTGGCGCGGGAGGAGAAGACCATCGCGGCGATGATCGCCCTCTTCTGCCGCGACCACCACGCCGGCGGGGCTGCCGGGGCCGCCGGGCAGCCCGGTGACGGACTCTGCCCGGAGTGCGCCGACCTGCTGGCCTACGCGCGCCTCCGCCTGGAGAGATGTCGCTACGGCGCCGAGAAGCCCACCTGCGCCACCTGCGAGACGCACTGCTACAGGCCGGAGATGCGCGAGCGCGCGCGCGTCGTGATGCGGTACAGCGGGCCGCGGATGCTGAGGCGCCACCCCGTGCTGGCCGTGGCGCACCTCGTCGACGGCCGCAAGACGCCGGCCGGAGGTGGCGACACCTCGGCCGACGGTGGCGACACGCCGGCCGGGGCCTAGCGGGGGATCTCGCCTTTCGCGTCGGTCTCGACATGCTGGGGCCGGCCGTACTTCCTCGCCGCGAGGAAGTAGGCCACGGCGCCGGTCGGGATCGGCAACCAGTAGGACGCCAGGCGGTAGACGAGCGTCGCCAGCAGCGCCTGATCGGTGCCGATGCCGGCGAGGCTCAGCGTGCCGAGGAGGCCGGCCTCGACGAAGCCGAGCCCGCCCGGCGTGAGGGGGATCATGCCGAGGAACGCGGCGACCACGTAGGCGAGGAGCACCACCGAGGCGCGCGGCTCGGCGCCCACGGCCGCCAGGGCTACGAGCAGCGCCGTGAGGTCGAGCAGCCAGTTGCCGGCGCTGTAGATGAGCGCCTGCCACCAGCCGCTGCCGAGCACGCGGCGGATGAGGTCGCGCTCGTCGACCAGGCGGTCGGGCAGGTCGTCCATGGGCGTGCGTCTGCGCAGGACGCGGTTGCGCGCCCGCTGGATCACCCCGCCGACCCAGAGCAGCGGGCGATCGGCGAAGAGCAGCACCGCTCCGCCGGCCATCACTCCGAGGCAGACGACCACGGCGATGGAGCCGACGCGGAACAGGTTGCGCTCCACGGACGCGCCGGTGATGAGGATCGAGATGATGCTGATGACCGGCAGCCCGAGCAGCGTCGCCGTCGAGATCAGCGAGACCGCCGTGACGCCCGTCGCCGCCCAGGTCGTGCCGATGCCGGCCTGGCGCAGCATGTCGAACTGCATGGCGCCGCCGGCGGCGGCGCCGCCCGGCACGATGCGGCTGAACGCATTGCCCGCGAGCTGGGCCGTCGCTACCGGGAACCACGGCTTGACGTCGAGCGCCAGGCGCAGGAGCGCCCACATGCAGGCGAAGCTCGCCACTTCGGCGAGCACGATCGGGATGCCCCAGAGGGGATTGACGTGCCTGAGCTGCGGGCCGGAGGAGAAGACGGCGGCGAGGCTCGGCCAGACGACGTAGAGGCCGAGCGCCGTGAGCCCCAGTACGACCGCCCGCTTGATCCACACCGCCGTGCCGTTGGCGGCTTTGCGCTTCACCACGGCCACGCCCGGGCCCTGCGCGTCTGGGTCGTGATCAGCCGTCGATGCCTCCTCGGCAGGCGGGTCAGAGCACGTTCGAGAAGAGACGGGCCGCCTGGTTGCGGAACTTCTTCAGGTGGCCCACGGAAAGCACGTCCTCGAGGGTCACCTCGTGGCAGTTCGTCACGTCGATGGCGAACTGGTCGGCGACCTGCTTGGCGAACTCCTTGTCGAACACCCACACCATCATCTCTTTGTGCAGCTTGAGGCTGCGCTGGTCCATGTTCATGGTTCCGACGGCGCTCACGGTGTGGTCGACCACGATCGTCTTGGCGTGCAGGAACCCCGCCTCGTACAGGAACACGCGCGCCCCGGCGTCGATGAGCTTCTTGTAGTAGGTCTGCGCGGCCCAGAGCGCGATGGGCTTGTCCGGGATGCCGGTCATCATGAAGCGCACGTCGACCCCGCTCAGGGCGGCGTTGATCATGACGTCGTAGATGCTGTAGTCGGGGATGAAGTACGGCGACTGGATCCAGACGGACTCCTCGGCCTGGCCGATGGCGACCATGTGGGTGCGGCGGGCCGCGCTCCAGGGGTCCTCGACCCCCTGCGCGGCCACTTCCACGAGCGTCCCCGTCGCCACGGCGTCGGGGTCGGGCGCCGGCATGTAGTCGGCGCGGAAGAGGTCGGCGCCGCCTTCCTTCTTCTTGTGCTCGAACCAGCGCGCCGCGAAGAGCTTCTCCAGCGCGGCGACGGCCTGGCCGGTCAGGCGCATGTGCGTGTCGCGCCAGGTGGCGAACCGGTCGCCGCCGTCGATGTACTCCTGGCCGACGTTCATGCCGCCGGTGTAGCCGATCTCGCCGTCGATGACGACGATCTTGCGGTGGTTGCGGTAGTTGATGCGGAGCAGATCGGTGACGTCGGCCTCGACGAGGGCTCCCGCTCGCTTGAGCTGCTTGAGCTCCGTCTTGCGAAAGGTGATGCAGCCCATCCAGTCGTACATGATGCGCACCTCGACGCCCGCCGCCAGCCGGTCCAGCAGGATCGGCACGAGCTCGGCCGTCAGGCGGTCCTGCTCCCAGATGAAGTACTGCAGGTGGATGAAGCGTTGGGCGCCGGCGAGGTCTTCCTTGAGCCGGCGGTACTTGGTGGCGCCGTCGTTGTAGAGCTCGAGCGACGACGCCGGGAGCACCCGGGCCACGTTCTCCTTGGAGATGGCCCGGGAGATGGGCTCGGCGATGGAGTCGCCCCACTCTTCGTAGAACCGGGCGACGGCCTGCACGTTGCGCTCGTAGACCGGCGCCATCTCCGTGACCTCGGTCTCCCGCAGCCGCTGCACCCAGCCTTGGCGCTGCGCCACGACCTTCCAGTCGCGGCCGAAGAAGATGTAGAAGAACACGCCGATGAACGGCAGGAACAGCAGGATGAAGAGCCACGCCAGCGTGATCGACGGCTCGCGGTCGTCCATGATCAGCATGATGACCAGGACGAACCAGTAGATGTAGAAGATGGTGTCCAGCCAGGCCGGCAGGAAGGTCAGGAAGACGGACATGGCGGCACGCTATCCGACGACGGTCGCGCTGTCACGCAGCGGGAGCGCGCTCATCCGCCGAACGGCGCCCGTCCGCCCTTGGCCCGGAAGGCGCCGGCGAGCACGTCTTCGTTGAACACGCCGGTATCGCCGCCCACCGCGTACTGGTAGAGGGCGGCCGAGTAGATGCCCTTGAGCGTGGCGCTGAGCATCGCGACCACGACGATCGCCAGCACGGTGACGACGATGATCGCCACGCCGGCCGAGGTGACGCCGGCGTTGATGACGACCACGCCCAGGCCGATGCCGACCACGGCGATGGCCAGGCAGATGAGGCCGAAGATCAGGCCGATGCCGGCGTTGCCGATGATCTGCTCGCCCCAGGTCTTCTTGAGCAGCGAGGCGCTGCGCTTGATGCCTTCGATGGGATTCACGCCCTCGACCACGAGCACCGGGATGACCAGGAACGTGATGATGTTCCAGGCCATGCCTCCGAGCGCGGCGGCGATCGCCCCGGCGAACCCGCCGCGCTCGCGCAGCGCCTGCAGGACGAGGCCGACCGTGGCGGAGATGGCCGCCCAGCCGAGGATCGCGCCGATGTGGCTCCAGGCGCCGCGCAGGCCGTCGCCCAGGGTCGGGTCGCCGCCCTTCAGCCGCACCATCGCAGCGCTCACGAGCGCGGCGTTGAAGAAGATGATGACGAGGTACTCGACCAGGTAGAACAGGACGATGAGCACCCACATGCTCGCCGGGATGCTCCCGTCGTTGCCGACGAAGGACTCCCAGTAGCCGGTGAAGATGCCCGGGACGATGAACGAGGCGGTGACGATCACCACGGCGATCCCCGAGACGATGGGGAAGACGACGAGCTCCTTGTCCTGCCCGAGCACGCCCCAGCACAGCTTGATGAGTTGCCAGCTTCGTCCGAAGCGCCCCATGGTGTCGTCCTCCTCTTGCCCTTGTCGCCCCGGCCCGCGTCTGCGTCCGGTCCGCAGGAGCGTTCGTCACTCGTGGTATCGACCCTGCACGGCGGCTCCTGAAGCTCTGCGCGCGTACGCTTGCGTCTGCGGGGGCGCCCGGCGTGGTAGAACCGTCGCAGGGATGCGATGAGCCGGGGCCGGCGGCGGCGGAGCCGCCGGAGCCCCGGCCGGACGGAGGTGGACTACGTGGCACGAGATCCCGTGCACCTGTTCGTGGGCCTGTATGACAGCGTGGAAATGGCCGAGCGCGACCTGGAGGGTCTCAAGAAGCTCCATGCGGAGGGACTGGCGGGGACCTACGACGCCGCGGTCCTGACCCGGGACGCGGAGGGCACGCCCCAGGTCGTCGAGCGAAAGCACTCGCACGCCGCCTGGATCGGCGCGGGGGTGGGGGCGATCATCGGCGTGATCTACCCCATCGCCCTTGTGCCGCTGGTGCTCGGCGGCGCGGCCGCAGGAGCGCTCAGCCGGCACGCCGAGCAGGGTCTGTCCAAGAAGGACGCGGCGGAGCTTGCGGAGGCGCTGAGCAGCGGCGAGGCCGCGCTCGCCGTCGTGAGCGACGTGACGATGAACGAGCACATCGAGCAGGTGTTCCCCGGTGCTACCCGGCGCATCGCGAAGGTGCTCGACGTGGAGAAAGACGACTTCGGCGCCGCGCTGGAGCAGGCGA
>CAIYOD010000060.1 GCA_903927755.1 uncultured Thermoleophilia bacterium
GCGCGCTCGGCGACGCGATCGCGGCGCTCGCCGGCGCCGCCGCGCGGACGGCGCAGGACGCCGACGCCGGCGGCCGTCAGGCCGACGAGTACACGACCACCGTGTGGCTCACCCCCGGCCTCCGCGAGCAGCCCGAGCACGACGCCTTCCTCGTGCACGCGGGGCTCCTGGCCGAGACCCTCGCCCGACTCGCGACGGCCGCATCGGCCGGCGCCGAGTCGCTGCCCGAGGACCACCGAGAACGAGCCGCGCTGGTAGCGCTCTCGGACGACGCGGCGGCGGCCTCGGAACTGCTCGGCGATCTGCCCGAGGGCGGCGGGCCGGAGACGGTCGCCTGGGCGGAGCTCGAGAGTGCGGTGCGGACCGCGGCCGGCGCGCCGCGCTGGGCGCTGACCCGCTCGCCGGTCACCCCGGCGGGCGGCATCCGCGAGATCCTCTGGGACCGGCTGCGCAGCGCCGTCCTCACGAGCGCCACGCTCACCGTGGCCGGCTCGTTCGCCTACTTCCGCGACATGACGGGGCTCACCGGAGACGTCGACGCGCGCGAGCAGGTGTTCCCGTCGCCGTTCGACTTCCGTCGCCAGGCGGTGCTCGTGCTCGAGCACGACCCCGGCGGCGCCTGGCGGCCCGACGAGCTGGCCGGCCGCCAGGGCGAGCGCCTCAAGCGCATCGCCGAGGTCACCGGCGGACGCACGCTCGTCCTGTTCACCAACAAGCGCGACATGCACCGCGTCGCGGCGGCGGTGGGCGAGCACGTGGAGGACGACGGCGTCCTCGTGCTCGCTCAAGGCCTCCACGGGAGCGCCGCCAGCCTCGCCGACGAGTTCCGCACCCACCCCGAGACGATCCTGTTCGGCGTGGACACGCTGTGGACGGGCCAGGACTTCCCGGGGGACGCGCTCACCTGTCTGGTGATCGCCAAGCTGCCGTTCCCGCGGCTTGACCCGCTGTTCCGCGCCCGCCGGAGGGCCTGCGAAGAGGCGGGCGAGCGCTGGTTCGAGCGCTTCTACCTGCCGGAGGCCGTGCTCAAGTTCCGGCAGGGGTTCGGCCGGCTGATCCGCACCGAGAGCGACACCGGCGTGATCGTGGTCCTCGACCACCGGCTGACGCAGAAGGCGTACCGGCGGGACTTCCTCGCCAGCCTGCCCGAGATGGACGTGGTGGAGGCGGCCCCCGCCGAACTGGCCGCGGTCGTGGAGTACCACCTGCGACGGCTCACGGCGCAGACGCCCCAGCCCCCGCGGCCCACCTGACCTACTTCAGCAGCTTGCCCGTGCCCTTGGCCTCACGCGCGCCGACGCGCTTCACGAGGCGCGCCTTGCTCTGCTGGCTGCAGTGGGGGCACGTAAGATTCTTGTAACTGTAGTAGGTGCCGTCGGGGTTCTTGCCGACGCTCGAAGTGGTGAAGAAGTTCACGGTGGTGGGGACCTGGAACGCTTTGCCGCACTTGGCACAGACGTAGCCGGACGTGCGCGAGATGAGACTGATGTACATCCACAGGCCGGCGACGATCAGGATGAAGGTGGGCAGGAAGCCCTTCCACGGATAGACCACCAGGATCGCGAAGAGCACGATGCCGACGAAGATGGCGAGCTTCCAGATCGTGCTGAACCAGTCGTACTGGTTACGTTCGACAAAACGGGCCACGCGAATCCCTTTCCGTTAGGACCCGGCTGCCGCGCAGCCGGGCGACGGGCGCGGGCGGGACGGCGCTCTGCCCCGGACGCCCTCGCCGGCCGGCGTCAGCCGCCGACCGGACCGGCCCAGTAGCTGATCAGGGTGAAGATCGTGAACAGCACGGCGAGGACGATGACGACGAACGCCAGCGTCGAGAAGAACCCGGCGAACAATCCTCTGGTCTTCATGGACTCCCCCGTCGCGGTAGACCGGCAGGACGCCCGCCGAGGTGACGGACGTCAGGGTGTGAGTATGCCACTCCGCGGGACGCGGAGAAAGCGAGGGGACGCGGCAACAGGTCTGCCGCTCAAGCTCGGGGGGTAGTGTGGCCGATGAACCTGCTGGCGGCGCGGCCGCTCGGCGCCGGGGCCGCTGTGGACCCGGCGGACATCGAGGAGGACACCTATGGAAGTCACGTTCGAGAACGCCCCGGCCTTCACGGTCGCCGTCGTGAAGATGGCCCCCGGCGAGCAGCTCCGCACCGAGGGCGGCGCCATGCTGAGCATGACGACCGGTACGCAGATCGAGACGTCGACGCAGGGCGGCATCCTCAAGGGGCTCAAGCGCTCCCTGTCGGGTGAGTCGTTCTTCATGAACACGTTCACGGCGACGCCCGCCGGGAGTGAGATGGTGCTCGCCCACTCCCTGCCCGGCGACATGTCCTACATCGACCAGCAGGGCGACACCTGGCTGTACCACCGCGACGGCTTCGTCGCCTGCGAGATGGGCATCGACCTCGACACCAAGTGGGGCGGCCTCAAGGGGGCGTTCGGCGCCTCCTCGTTCTTCGTCGTCAAGTGCACCGGTCGGGGCAAGGTGATCTTCGCGACCTACGGGGCCCTCCGGCGTGTCGACCTGCAGGCGGGGGAGCAGTACACCGTCGACAGCGGGCACCTCGTAGCCTGGCACGAGGCCATGCCCATCGACGTGCACAAGGTCGGCGGCCTCAAGTCGCTCATGTTCTCCGGCGAGGGCTTCGTGGTCACGCTCACCGGCCCGGGCACCTTCTTCACGCAGACCCGGAGCGAGGGCGCCTTCGTCAGCTGGCTCGTGCCCTACCTGCCGAAGAGCGGCAACTGAGCCGGGGCGTTACGCCCGGCTCAGGACGGGTAGTAGTGATGGTGGAATCGTCGTCAGTGGAGGTCGGACCATGAGACCGGACGACCAGGGCCGGGAGCCGGACCAGAAGGGCTCCGCCCAGAAGCCGAAGCATCCGCACGAGCGCTGGCAGGTCCAGCAGACCACGGGGCAGGCGCCCCGCTCGTGGACCAACAAGTCGATGCACCATCCCGCGACCCGGATCGGCGAGATCAGACACGGGAAGTAGTGACGGAGGCAGTAGTTCGCCGAAAAGGGTCGCGTGCAAAGGGCCCGGCGGTCGAAGGATCGCCGGGCCCGAGTACGTACGCGATGGTCAGGCCGGCTGCGGCGACAGCGCCGCCAGCAGGGTGCCCACGAGCTCATCCACGTCGGCGGCCTGCCGCCGCTCGGAGGCCCCCGCGAACGGCATCGCCGCGTCGGCCACCCGCATGCCGTGCAGCTCGAGACGCCGACGCACATCCGCTGCGACCGCGCCGGCTCCGCTGCCGGGCGGACCGACCACCACGACGGCCGGCTTGCCGGCCAGGCGGGTGTCGCCGCGCTCGCGCCGGTCGTGCTCGAGCCTGATCAGGAGTCGCTGCGTGCTGGGGCTGGCGTGGGCGCCGTAGACGGGTGTCCCGATCACGACGGCGTCGGCCGCCTCGATCTTGTCCACGCAGCGTCGCAGGCCGTCTTCGGGCGGGCTGGAGCAGCCGATGTCGCAGGTCCGGAAGGCGCACTGACCGCAGCCGGTGCAGCCCGTGAAGCGGACGTTCCCCGCTCTCACCAGCTCGGCCTCGACCTGAGCCGCCTCGAGGCGCTCGACCAGACTGGAGAGGCGCACCCCGACGGGCCCGCGCGGCTCCCTGCTCCCGTCGAACACCACGACCTTCATCCGCCCCGCCTTGCGAGTGTTCCTGACCTCACATCTCTCGTCGCTGATGGTGCCCGCGACGGCGCGAGGTGAAGCCCCGAGAGATCCGCCGCAGTCCGGCGAAGGCCTACGCAGTCCGGCGAAGGCCTACGCAGTCCGGCGAAGGCCCCACGCGGGCCGCCGGAGACGCCAGGCGGTCAGGCGTTGAGCTTCTTGAGCGCCCAGGCCATGTTCCGGCCCAGGGTGGTCATGGTCTCCATGCCCTCGTCGTCCTGCTCGACGTCGCCCTTGCCGAGGCCGATGCCCAGGTTCCAGTAGCTCGAGCCGACGACGAGCATCTCGTTGATCTGGAACCAGTGATTGATGCTGTCGAAGGCGTGGATCGCGCCGCCGCGCCTGAAGGCGACCACGGCGGCGCCCACCTTGCGCGCCAGCGGATTGCCGCTCTTGCGCGTCGCGTAACCGGCGCGCTCCAGAAGCGCCTGCGTGTTCGCGGTGCAGTTGGCGTAGTAGGTGGGCGAGGCGATGATGATGCCGTCGGCCTCGACCATCTTCGCGATGCAGGCGTTGACGCCGTCGTCCTTCTGGCCGGGACACGTGCTGTCCTGGGTCTCTGCGCACTTGAGACAGGCGATGCAGCCCCGCAGGTTCTTGTTGTAGAGCTGCACCAGTTCCGTCTCGATGCCCTCGGCCTCGAGCTCCGCGAACACCTGGCGCACCAGGATGGCCGTGTTGCCGTCCTTGCGCGCGCTGCCGCTGAAGGCCACCACTCTCATGTCATCGTCTCCTCACAGCACCTCGAGCGCATGCGCGAGGTCGGTCATGTGCCGCTGCGCCTCACGCGCCGAGCAGGACACGCCGGGCAGCGGGAACGCGAACACCCGGCGCCCGAACGTCCGCGCCAGATCGTCGTTGAAGCCGTAGCCGCTCTTGTGGTCCCAGCCGAAGGAATAGCGCAGCACCTTGTCGAGAGAGCCCTTGTAGACGAAGACGAGGATCCGCGGCCGGAGTTGCGCGACGATGGCGTTCACACGCTCCCAGCCCGCCTGGTACTCGTCACGCAAGGGTTCGTCGCCGAACGGCCGCGGCACCTTGCAGAGGTCGGTGACGCCGAAGCCCTCGCCCAGGAGCGCGTCGTCGGCGTAGCCGTCGGCCGCCGCGCTCAGGATGCCGGCGTCCCCCAGCCGCTTCCAGAGACCCTTGCCCATCTTGCCCTCGAAGTAGTGGCCGACTTCGACGCTCGCCGGCGATGGGGTCTTGCCGATGAACAGCGCGCGCAGCGCGCCGCCCTGCTCCGGCAGGATGTCGGCGAGGGTGGGGACGGACCGGCCGTCGACCTCGATCTGGGTGAGGTGGCTCACTGCGGTACATCCGCGGTCGCGAACCGGTGCGCCACGCGGACCAGGGCCAGAGTGTCGAGCGAGCAGTACTCGAGCAGCGAGCAGCGCAAGGTCTCTCGGCGGTCGTCCGCCGTGGCCGGATCCGCCGCCTCATGATAGGCGGCTTGCGCAGAGAGGCCATCCTGGACCTCTTCGAGCAGGGCGTGATCGAGTTCGGCGTCCACCGTAGGAAGCACCACCTTGAGAGAGTAGGAACCATTGAGAGCCGGGTGCTGGTAGTGGTCGCGCGTCAGGCGCAGAAGGTCCACCAGCCGCCCGGCCACCGCGTCGAGAGCCGGCTTGAGGTCGGGCAGCATCGCAGCCATCTCCATGATCCGCCACTTCTCGAAGTCGTGGTACACGAAGATCGGGCCTGTGTCGCCGAGCGCCTCGAGCAGGGCCTCGGCGGCCTGCCGCATCGGGGCTTCGCCGCTCACGTCGAGGAACTCCCGATGACTCAGCTCACCGGGGATCCGTTCCTCGTGGCACGACCACTGGAAGACGACCTGCTGGAAGGGGCTCGTGCCTGCCCAGATGGGCACCGCGAACTGCACGGTCTCGAAGTCGAGGTAGTAGCGCGGATACGGCAAGGTGGCGAGGAACGCCGTCGCCGCCGGATCAAGCCGTCCCAGCGCGGGGTCGGGAGAGACGGCGCAGGCGCCGTCCTCATCGCGCTCCTCGCCGGGAGCGCAGCGCGTCTTGCCCTCCTGCCCCTCGCAGAAGGCGACGAACGGGCACTCGAACGGCCGCCGGCACTGGGCGCCGGTCCGGATCGCCGGCAGCGGGCCGGCGAGCAGCTCGTTGAGGCCGCGGACCCACCCCGGGATGTGCGCCATCACGGGGCGCGCCTGGTCGGCGACGGGGATCTCCCGCAGCAGGCCGGTGTAGTCGTCGCCGCCGGGATACACGTAGGCGGTGTCGATGACGGCCACGCTGAGCCCGTCCAGCCGCACCCCGGCGCCCTCCGTCACCCACCCCTGGATGGCGATGTCCTTGAGGTGGTACTCCTTGAGGCGCGTCGCCGACTTGACCTCGATCATGCGGTAGCGCCCGTCGCGCCGCTCGAGTACGTCGGCGCGGATGAGCACCCCGCGGTGCCGGAACGTCGCCTCGTAGAGGGTGACGTCGCCCGGCTGCGCGAGCGCCTGCTCCGTCTCGCGCAGCGCCTGGCTCAGAGAGGCGCCGTCGCCGATCAGAACGCCGCCCGGATAGAGCTCGCGAGCGATCTCGCCGACACCGTTGCCCGCCGCGAAGCGGCGTTGGGTGTCGGCGCTGTACAGCTCGAGCTCGGGACGGTGCACGGCCAGCCAGAGCCGTTTGCCGCATTGCAGGCCGGCGGTGATCCGTGACTTGGAGAGGCGGAAGGTACGCACTGGCACCATTGTATCCCGCCGGGGCCTCCGTAGCCTCCGTGGACGGCCCCGGCGCCGTCCGGATGCTGTGGTAGGGTCGCCGCCATGAGGCTCATCCACACGGCCGACTGGCACCTCGGCCGGCTGTTCCACAACCAGCATCTGACCGCCGACCAGGCCTACGTGCTCGAGCAGCTGGTCGAGCTGGCTGCAGAGGTGGAGCCGGCGGCCGTCGTCGTGGCCGGCGACCTCTACGACCGCGCCGTGCCGCCCACCGAGGCGGTGGACCTTCTCGATCACGTGCTCACGGAGTTCGTCGACCGCCTCGGCATCCCCGTGATCGCCATCGCCGGCAACCACGACAGCGCAGTGCGCGTGGGCTTCGCCTCGCGTCTGCTGCGCGAGAGAGGGCTGCATCTCGTGGGCGAGCTGCGGCAGGCGGCGGCGCCAATCGTCCTGCAAGACGAGCACGGTCTCGTCCGCATCAGCGCTCTCCCCTTCGCCGATCCCGCCGAGGCGCGCTCCGCGTTCGGCGACCCTGCCATCCACGATCAGCAGGCGGTCTCCTCCGCCGGCGCGGCTCGGGCACTCGCCGCCGCCGAGCCGCGCGAGCGCCACGTACTGGTCGCCCACGCGTTCGTCACCGGCAGCCTCGAGAGCGAGAGCGAGCGGCCGCTCAGCGTCGGCGGAGCGCAACAGGTGGCGGCGAGCACGTTCGCCGGGTTCGACTACGTCGCGCTCGGTCACCTTCACCGGCCGCAGAGCTGCGGCTCGGACGCCGTGCGCTACGCCGGCTCGCTCCTCAAGTACTCCTTCGCCGAGCACGCGCACGAGAAGTCGGTCAGCGTCGTGGACATCGGCCCGCGCGGCAGCGCACCCGGAGACGCCGGCCGCGTGGGAAGAACCAAGGTGACCGTCGAGGCTGTCTCACTACGCCCGCGCCGAGACGTGCGCCGCGTCGAGGGCACACTTGCCGGACTGCTCGAGCGGGGCGCCTCGGACCCGAACCGCGACGACTACGTGCTCGCCTCGCTGCTCGACGACGGCGCGCTCTTCGACCCCATCGGCCGTCTGCGCGCCGTCTACCCCAACACACTCGCCATCGAGCGGCCGGCCTACGAGCGTGCCGGCGCCGGGGGAGCGGAGCGCCCGCGCCCCGGCTCGGTGAGCGACGTCGACCTCTTCCAGTCCTTCTTCGGCTACGTCACCGACGGCGAGCTCGGCGACGCCCGCCGCGACGCGCTCACCGGCGTCATCGACACACTCGAGCGGCGGCGGCGGGAGGCGGCCCCGTGAGGCCGCTGCGCGTGGTGATGCAGGCGTTCGGCCCCTACGCCGGCGAGCAGACTCTCGACTTCGCCGAGCTGCGGGGCGCGAGCTTCTTCCTCATCACCGGACCCACGGGCTCGGGCAAGACCACCGTCCTCGACGCCATGTCGTTCGCTCTCTACGGCGTAACCAGCGGCGGTCCGGAGAACGAAGGCGGGCGGTCCGGAGCGGCCATGCGCAGCGATCACGCCGATCCCGAGCTCCTCACCCGAGTGACGTTCGACTTCGCGCTCGGCGCCGAGCTCTTCCGGATCGTGCGCGAGCCCGAGCAGGAGCGCCCGAAGCTCAAGGGAGACGGCGTCACGAAACACAACCAGACGGCCACGCTTTGGCGGCTGTGCGACGCTGACGGCGGGCCGGAAGAGAACGGTGGGCCGCTGGAGACCGGCTGGACGAAGGTCAGCGCGAGGTCCGAGGAGCTCCTGGGCTTCCGCTCCGAGCAGTTCCGCCAGGTCGTCATGCTGCCGCAAGGGCGCTTCCAGAAGCTGCTCGAGGCCGATTCCAAGGAGCGCGAGCAGATCCTCAGGGCGCTGTTCGACACCGGCCACTATGCGGCGCTCGAGCTGGCGCTCAAGGACGCGGCCAAGGGGCTGCGCGACGCAGCCGCGCGCCTCGCGGCGCAGCGCGCCGAAGCTCTGCGGCAAGCCGCGACGGAGAGCTCGGAGGATCTGGCGGAACGCCGCGACCGCCTCGCCCTCGGAGCCGCCGAGGCGGCGGCCCACGCCGGCGAGGCGGAGAAGGCGCGCGACGAGGCGCAGCGGCGGCTACAGGACGGCCGCGACGCCGTCGGCCGGCTCGACGAGCTGGCCGCCGCCGAGGCTGCCACGGCTGCGGTCGCCGCCCGCGACGAGCTCGTCGCAGCGGCGCGAGCGGAACTGGGCGCGGCCGAACAGGCGTCCACCGTGCAGGAGGCCGCGAGTCGCGTCGCGGCGGCGCGCAAGGCCGCCGCCGCGCGCCGCGCCGCCTCGGAGGCCTGCGAGGCCATACGGCTGCGCCGTTCCGAGGCCGCTGCGGAGGCGGCCGCGGCCCTCAAGGCCGTCGAAGCAGCCGCCGCCGACCGCGACGCGGCGGCCGATGAGGCCCGGCGACTCAAGACGCTCGTCGGCGTCACCAGCGATCTTGCGACAGCCCGCGCGGCGGCGAACGAGGCCGAGGCGACCGCAAAGGCTGCGCGCGACGATGCCGCCGCGGCCGAGCTCGCCTGGACGTCGGCCCGCGACCGCGCCGCCGCCGCCGCCGGAGTCTGGCGCGAGACGCAGGCAGGGCGGCTCTCGGAGGGGCTGCGAAGCGGAGAGCCTTGCCCTGTGTGCGGCTCCACCGACCACCCTTCCCCGGCCGCCCTGCCGGACGAGACCCCGAGTGAGGACGAAGTCGAGGCGCTCCGGACCGCGGCCGACCTGACATCCGCAGCGCGCGACGACACCACGAAACGGCTGGTCGCGGCCGAGGCGGCGGCCGCCGGGGCCGCGGCGCGGCTCGCTGAACGCGAGAAGGCCGCGCCGGCCGAGTTCACCGACCCGGCGGCGCTCACCGTGGCGATCGCCGCCGCCGACGCAAGGTCGGCGGAACTCATCGCCGCGCATCGAGGCGCCCAGGCCGCGGCGCACGAGACGGCCACCGCCGCCGCGAC
>CAIYOD010000061.1 GCA_903927755.1 uncultured Thermoleophilia bacterium
CACGGGGTGGACGGCGGCGAGCATCTCGCCGCTCACCTTGCCGCGCATCTGCGTCCAGAACACCTCGTCCAGCTCGGCGACGGTCTGCCGGTCCTCCGCCGAGAGGTCGGCCGCGGAATGCGCGCCATCCGGGATCTCGATGACGGCGCGCGCCAGCACCCGCGTCGCCACCTCGCGCAGCCACGCCGCCTCGTCCTCCGGCATCTGCCACGCGTCGAGGCTCAGCTCGGTGCAGCGGACGTGGTCGAAGGGGAACCCGGCGAGGTCGCAGAGCGCCCTCAGGTACGGCGTGTACGACGTCGAGATGATGAAGGACGGCATGAGGGCGCTCACGGCCGCGAGCGTCTTGAGCGCCTCGGGCACCAGCAGCACCTGCTCGGCGCTGAACAGCTCCACGTCCTCGTCGGTGACGTGGTGGGCGCGGAAGAATGGCGGGACCAGGCGCAGCGTGTCGCCGGCGTTGTAGCCGGGCTTGCGCATCACGTCGGCGAGGAAGTCGTCGTACTTGCTGAGCCGGGCGAAGAACTCCGCGCCGTCCGGGACGAACCGCTCCGCGATCTCCTGCGCGTTGTCGTTGCGGGTGAGCGGGCCCTCGCAGTCGGTGACGTAGATGCGCCCGGCGGAAGACTCGCCGCGGGCGCCGGCCGGAGCGGCAGCGCCGGCGCTCACGCTCTCGTCACCTCCGCGTCGACCTCCTCGGTGAGGTCGAGCGGCAGTCGCGTCGACTCGGCGAACACGCAGCCGTTGGACGTGTTGAGCTTGCCCTCGGCGAACTGGCGGACGGTGTGGTAGAGCAGCGGGATCTCCCGGACCTCGCCGCGCCGCCGGATCTCCGCGAACAGCGGCTCGTCTTCACCCTCGGCGGCCGCGATCTCCTCCACGCTCATGGACTTGCGCTTGGCGCGGAACTGCCTCCAGAGCGGGTCCCAGTCGGGGCCACGCAGAGAGAAGTGGAAGGTACTGATGACGGGTCCACGGTCCAGTTGCGCCGTGGCGAGGTGGATCATGGCGCCGGTCTCGTCGGCGTCGTTCTCGATGAGCTCCCAGATGACCTGCTGCCACATCCCTTTGGGTCCGCCGGGGAGGGCCGGATGGAGGTTGAGCATCGCGTACTTGCGGCACAGGGCCGGGCTGGCGATGAGCATGTAGCCGGCGAGGACCAGCACGCCGACGCGGTACGGGATGAGCAGCTCGGCCACGCCGCGGTGGTACTCGTTGCGCCAGGCGGCGCGCGAGACGCCGAGCTTCTGGGCCTCGGCCCAGCTCGCCTTGCTCGACAGGGTGACGGCGGGGATGCCGAGGCGGTCGACCAGGTCGAGGAAGCGATCGCTCTCAGGGGCCTCGCCGCGCTCGCGGTCGCAGAAGACGGCGCCGATCTCGAGCGGGACCTCGTCCTGCTGCGCGCGGGCGACGACGTCCGCGAGCAGGTTACTAGCCGCTTGGTCGCGGCCGGTGGAGAGCCAGCCGACCCTCACCAGCCGCTCCGGTGGGCGGCGACGCCCTGGTGCTGCTCGCGCTCCTCGGCGAGGCGCTCGCGCCACGCGGCCGCGTCCGGGTAGGCGCTGCGGCCGAGGCCGGAGATGCCGCGGCTCGCGGCCCACGCGGCGAGCCGGCCGGCGCTCTGGAGGCCGGTCTGCTCGATCATGGCGGCGAGGAAGCCGGCGGCGAAGAGGTCTCCGGCGCCGGTGACATCGACGACCTCCGCCGGCTGCGGCGGCACGTACAGGTCGACGCGGCGGCCGACGAGGCGCGCGCCGCGGCCGCCCATCTTGACGATCACGAGGCCGACGCCCGCGTTGAGCAGGAAGTCGAGCGACTCGGGCAGCGAGAGGCCGCAGAGCATCTCGAGCTCCGTCTCGGTGGAGAACAGGTAGGCGCAGCGCTGGAGGATCGGCAGGTACCGCTTGACCCCTTTGCGCGCGTAGATCTCGCCGGGGTCGAAGGCGATGTCGACGTCGGCCGGGAGCCGCTCGAGCAGCGCCAGCTGGGCCTCGAGCGGCCCGTCGCCGACGAAGCTGGTGAAGAGGGCGAAGCGGGTGCGCGGCACGCGCTTGGGCAGGTCGCCGGCGCAGAAGGCGTCGTTGGCCGCCGGCCAGACCAGGTTGCGGCGCTCGCCGTCCTCGTCGAGGAGCACGTAGACACGGCCGGTCTCGCCCTCCCGGTGCACCAGGCGCGCGTCGGCGGGGGTCAGCTCGGAGAGCAGGAACCCGCCGTCCTCGTCGGCGCCGACGCGGCCCACCATGGCGGCGCCGTAGCCGAGCCGTGCGATCGCGTGCACGGTGTTCGCCGCCTGGCCGCCGCCCGCCCGTACCGGGTCGACGTTCGCGAGGGCTCCGTCCACCGCTTTGCGCACCGAGGCCTCCATCAGCTGCTCGGTGCCGGGCGGCCCCAGCTCGTCCCAGAGCGGGAACGTCCGGGGGAGCCGGTAGATCAGATCGAGATTGAGAGCGCCGCAGCCGATCAGATCGACCGGCTTCACAGACGCAGCTCTCCGCGGTATCGGACCGCCTCGCCGCCGCCGCGCTTCACGACCTCGCCGACCACGCGGGCGGCCATGTCGGCCTTCTCGATCACGGCGAGGTTCTTCTCGGCGTGGGCGGGATCCATGACGACCACCATCCCGAGCCCGCAGTTGAAGGTCTTGAGCAGCTCCTGGCGCTCGACGCCGAGCCCGTGCAGCCAGCCGAAGAGGGGGCTCGGCGTCCAGCTCTCGAGGTCGATGACGGCGGCGAGGTCGTCCGGGACGGCGCGCCCGACGTTGTCGGGGAAGCCGCCGCCGGTGATGTGCGCCGCCGCGCGCACGCCGCCGGCGTGGCCGAGGTCGTGCAACACAGGGCTGTAGATGGCCGTCGGCGTGAGGAGCACGTCGCCCACCGTGGAGCGCGGGTCGTAGCAGGGACCGAAGCCCTCGCCGGGGGTGATGCAGAGGCCGACGCCCCCGCCCGCCCCGATGAAGCTGCTGCTGAGGTCGATGGCGTGCTCTTCGAGCAGGTGCCGGATGAGGCTGAAGCCGTTGCTGTGGACGCCGCTGGAGTCGATGCCGACCAGGACGTCTCCCTCCTTGACCAGCTCGGGACTCCAGAGCTCGTCGCGCTCCGCGATGCCGACGGCGAAGCCGGCCATGTCGAAGTCGCCGCCGGGGAACTGCCCGGGGTGCTCGGCGGTCTCGCCGCCCAGGAGGACGCACTGCGCGAGTACGCAGCCCTCGTCGACTCCGGAGACGATGTCGGCGACCTCCTCGGGCACGACCTTGCCGACCACGAGGTAGTCGAGGAAGAACAGGGGGACGGCGCCGCAGGCGGAGACGTCGTTGACGCTCATCGCCACGAGGTCGATACCGATGGTGGTGAGGCGGCCGACACGGCGGGCGATCTCGATCTTGGTGCCCACGCCGTCGGTGCCGGAGACCAGCACGGGGTCCTTGAGGCGCGGCAGGCGCATGGCGCCGCCGAACCCGCCGAGGCCGCCGAGGACGAGCGGGTTCTTCGTGCTCTTCAGCCGCTGCTTCATGAGCTCGACGGCGAGATTGCCCGCCTCGACGTCGACGCCGGCCTTCTTGTACGTGAACCCCTTGTCCTCCGCCACCTGCGCCCTCCGTTCGGTTGTCGCCAAGTCTACGTCCTGCCTCCGCTCGCCTGCCAGTGCCGCCGGGCGGTTTCGCGAAGCGCAGGCCGCGGCGTACCATCCCTGCATGGAGCTTCGGGACTTACGCAGGGGGCCGCTCGCCGCACTCGTGCTCGGCGCCGCCGTGCTGGCGGCCGGGTCGATGGCCGGCCCCTCGGCGGCGCTGGAGGCGAGTCCGCTCGCCGCGGCGTACGCAAGTCCGGCCGCCGCCGCCCGCCTGGGCGCCGCGGTCGACCCCCGCTACGACCGCACCTACAAGTGCGACCTCCTCGAGCGGCTCCCGGATGCTCCGGAGCTCGTGATCTTCGGGGGCTCGCGCGCGCAGCGGTTCGAGCCCTCGGTCGCGGAGCGGCTCACGGGCCTGCCGGCGTTCAACTTCGCCGTGCAGAACAGCCGGCCCGAGGACGTCTACGCCATGTCCCGGCTCCTCTTCTGGCGCGCGCCCAGCGTGAAGCTCCGCTGCGTCTGGGCCCTGCAGGCGACGACGCTCTCGGACTCGCCGCTGCATCCGGGGCTGCTCGCCGAGCCCCGTCTCTCCCAGTTCCTGCCCGGCTATCTGGTCGCCGCCCAGCAGAAGGTCTCGGTGCCCACCGAAGGCCGCGAGATGGGCGACTACGACGAGTATTCGGCCCGCGGCCAGCTGCTGCGCAACGGGTACGACCAGCGGCTCGATCGCGGCTGGTCGTTCGAGAGCATCCTCGAGGGCTATCTGTCCAGAATGGTGCCCAAGGCGGCCGCGCCGACGGCCTACGCGCAGACGCGCGCCAAGACGTACTTCGAGCGCACCCTGCAGCTCTACAACCTGCACGACGTGGAGCCGGTGCTGGTGATCATGCCGTATCACCCGACGGCGCTCGCCGCCTTCCGGGAGGCGGGCTGGGATGCCAAGGAGGAAGCGTTCAAGGCCTACCTGGCGAGCCTGCGCGGCCGCTACCGCTTCCACCTGCTGGACTACACCGGCCTCTCCTCGTTCCACGGGGACGCCGACGCGTTCTACGACGGCGCGCACGTCACGGCCGCCAATGCGCGCCGCATCCTGACGCAGGCCGCCAAGGACGCGCCGGAAGGCTTTCGCTGACGCGCGTCCTCTGCCGGCCGTGCTCGGGCAGCGCCTGAACCTATCGGCGAGCGCGCCGACCCGATAGACTCACGGGCGGCGACCGACGGGGGGCAGATGGCTCGGCAGCACTCCAAGACCCGCACGACCCATCACTTCCGCGTGCGTCCCGTGCTCGTGCGCTGGATCGTCAGCGCGCTCTGCCTGTTCCTCACGGTGCTGATCGTCCCGCACGTGTTCTTCAGCGGCGACTTCCCCGTCCTGTCGTGGCTGATCATCAGCGCGGTCTTCGCGCTCCTCACCACGTTCGTAAAGCCGCTCGTGCAGCTCGTGCTGCTGCCCCTCATCTTCGTCTCCTACGGCCTCGTGATCGTGCTCATCAACACGCTGGTCATCTGGTTCCTCTCGGTCATCTTCCCGGACCGCTTCCGTGTGGAGCACATCCTGTGGGCGCTGGTCGCCGGGCTCGTCAGCGGTCTGCTGATCGGCCTGCTCGAGAATCTCTTCGGCCTCACGCCGCCGATCGTCCAGGGCGGGCCGGAGGGGCTGAAGGCCGAGATGGCCAAGGCTAAGCCGGGACGCGTCGAAGAAGAACTCCTGGACGCGGCCGGTCGCGGCAAGAAGAAGCTCAAGCGCCACCGCGATCGTCATCATCGTGATGACGCGTCCAGACCCGAGGGGCCCGAGGAGGAGCGGTCATGAGGCGGTCGTCGCTGGACAAGCTCCGTGAGGACCTGCGGCTGCAACAGGTCTACAACACGCTCCTCCGCTACGGGTACGACACGGTCCTCGAGCGGACGGCGTACTTCGGAGGGTTCCGGCATGCGATGCAGACCTGGGTCTGGCGTCTGCCCAGGGGCTGGGAGGAGCCGAGCCCGGCCGTCAAGGTGAGGCTCATGCTCGAGGAGCTAGGCCCCACGTACGTCAAGATCGGCCAGATCGTGTCGAGCCAGGCGTCGGTGCTGCCGGTCGACATGGCGACCGAGCTCTCCAAGCTGCAGGACGCCGTCCCGCCGTTTCCCAGCGATGAGGTGCGCGAGCGCATCATCGAGGAGCTGGGGGCGCCGCCGGAAGAGCTGTACGCCGCCTTCGAGCCCGAACCGTTCGCAGCGGCCTCCACCGCCCAGGTCCACCGCGCCACTCTGCACGACGGCACGCTCGTGGCGGTGAAGGTGCAGCGGCCGGAGATCCAGCGCATGATCCGCGCCGACCTCGGCATCCTGCAGAACGCCGCCCGCGTCGCCGCCGGCCGCTCGGAGACGGTTCAGTCGCTGGACGTCGTCGGCATGCTCGAGCAGTTCTCGTCCGGCGTCCTCGAGGAGCTCGACTACCGCGGCGAGGCCTACAACGCGATCCGCCTCGCCGAGAACATGCAGGCCCTGCCCGGCGTGCACGTGCCGCTCATCTACGAGGATCTCTCCACCTCGAAGGTCATCACCCAGGAGTTCGTGAAGGGCGTCAAGGCCAGCGATGTCGCCTCGATCCGAGCCGCGGGCCTCGACACCGACGAGATCGCCCGCAACGCGCTCCGCGCGCTCATCAAGCAGCTCCCCGTGGACGGCTTCTTCCACGCCGATCCGCACCCCGGCAACCTGCTGATCGACTTGGACACTGGCGTGCTCACCTTCATCGACCTGGGCATGATGGGCGAGCTCGACCTGCAGAAGCGGCTGCGCCTCGGCCAGCTCATGGTCGTCGCCCACCAGGGCAGCGTGGAGGGCATGGCTGATGCGCTTCGGGGAATGAGCACTCCTTTCGGCGGCCCCGTCGACGAGAAGGCCTTCCGGCGGGACTTCGCCCGGCGCATGGGGCGGTACATGGGCCACGGCCGCGCGGTCTCCTTCGGCGAGATCGCCAACGAGGGCTTCGAGCTGCTGCGCGTCCATGGCCTGCGTCTGGACGCCGACCTCACGCTGGCCGTCAAGGCGCTGGTACAGACAGAGAGCGTTGCGCGGGCCCTGTCGAGCGACAGCGGCATGCTCTCGGAGGGCGTGCCGATGCTGCGTGACATGGCGCTGGAGGCCATCTCCGGCGAGAAGATCGTGGACGCGGCGAAGCAGCAGTTGATGGGAGTCGCCGGCCAGTTCGCCGAGCGCATCCCAACGCTGAGCGAGGCCACGACGAAGTGGCTGGACCAGTACCAGAAGGGACGCTTCGAGGTCACCATCGACACGTCGGAGCTCTCGAAGGAGGTCAGCCGGCTCACCCGGCTCGGCCGTGAGATCGTGATCGCCGTGATGCTGGTCGGAATGCTGGTCGGCTCCGCCGTGGCGTCCTACGGCATCGCGGCCGTGGAGCTGAACGGCTGGATCTGGGACCTTCTGGCCCGCATCGCGCCCATCGGCTTCGTCGTCTCGCTGATCCTGAGCTTCCTCATCGTGCTGAGGCTGACGTGGCGCTGGTTGCGCGGGGCTTCGCCCGACGAAGACTGACGAGCGGGATGCGAGAAGGGGCGCCGGCGGCTTGCCGCCG
>CAIYOD010000062.1 GCA_903927755.1 uncultured Thermoleophilia bacterium
AGGCCGGCAGCGGCCGCGCGTGCGCCACGCCCGCGCGGTCGGTCACCAGCCGTGCCGCGCGAGTGCGGCCGAGCCGGTTCACCAGAGGCGCGACCGGCGCGGCAAGGCCGGCCAGACGGCGGAAGTCGCCGATGCCCCGCGCCAGCAGGGGCACGCCCTCGCGCGCACGGAGCTCCGCCAGCCACTCGACCTTGAGCGCGGCCATGTCCACGCCCGCGGGGCACTCGGTCTTGCACGCCTTGCAGGCGACGCAGGTGCCCAGCACGTCCCGGAACTCGCCCTCCCCGATGGCCGCCAGCGGGACGGCGCCGCACACCACGCCCTGCAGCGCGTTGGCCCGCGCCCGCGTGGAGCGGGCCTCGTCGCGCGTCGCGGCGCCCGGCGGGCACATCGTGCCGGTGAGCTTCTTGCACAGCCCGGCGCCGAAGCACTTCTCGACGGCCAGGCCGAAGCCGCCCTCGGCGGCGTAGGACAGGCGCGGCGTCCAGCCGTGATCGCCGCGGTAGTCGGCGCCGAAGCGGAGCGACTCCGTCACCGGCGGACCGTCCACGACGACGCCGGGGTTGAGCAGCCGGCGCGGGTCGAAGACGTCTTTGACGGCGACCATCGCCTCGTAGAGCCCACCGCCGAGGAGTTCGGGCAGGAACCAGCTGCGCGAGCGCCCGACGCCGTGCTCGCCCGAGATGGCGCCGTGGTAGGCGGCGACGAGCCGGCCGGTGTCCGCCGCCAGCGACTCCATGGACGCGACGCCTCCGGCCGTCTTGAGGTCGAGCAGCGGCCGGATATGGAGACAGCCCGCGGAGGCGTGGCCGGTGAAGCTGGCACGAGCGCCGTGCGCGGCCACCAGCTGCTGGAAGTCGGTGACGAAGTCGGCGAGCCGCTCGGGCGCCACGGCGGTGTCTTCGACGAACGACGCCGGGCGTTCGGCCCCCGGCGCACCCATGAGGAGCGGCAAGGCGGCGCGACGCAGGGCCGCCGCCTCCGCCAGGTCCGCGGGAGCCTCGAACCAGGCCTCCTGCATGGCGCCGAGCTCGCCGGCGAGCGCGCGCAGGCGCGCGAGCCCGGCGAGCGCCTCTTCGTCGCTCCCTTGGTACTCGATGGTGAGCATCGCCGCGTCGTCGCCGGCGAGCAGCCCGGCCATCCGCCGAAAGGTCGCGACGGCAGGAGCGCGGCGTAGCGGCCCGAGGTCGAGGAACTCGACCGCCGACGGCCCGGATCCGAGGATGACGACGTTCGCCTCGAGCGCGGCGCGCAAGGTGGCGAACGTGAATGCCGCGCCCACCCGCCGCGCGGGGCGCGGGTCGAGCAGCACCTCCAGCTCGGTGAAGAGCGCGAGCGTGCCCTCCGAGCCGGCCAGCAGCCGGCCGAGGTTGGGCTCGGGAACGAGCAGCTCCCTCAGGTTGTAGCCGGAGGTGCAGCGCCGCGTCCGCGGGAACCCGGAAGCGATGGAGCGACTGTACTGCTCGCGCACCCGCGCGAGCGCCGCCGCCAGCCTCTTCCCCTCCGGGCCGCCGGCTCCGGCCGCCAGCTCTCCGCCGGCGCACACGCCGAACGTCGCGGTCTCGCCGCCGGCGAGCACGGCCGAGATGCGCAGCACCTTGTCCTTGCTCTCGCCATACACGATCGAGCGGGAGCCGGACGAGTTGTTCCCGACCATGCCGGCGATCGTCGCCTGGTCGACGGTAGAGGTGTCCGGGCCGAACTCGAGGCCATACGGCGCCGCGGCCGCGTTGAGCGCCGCTTGCACCACACCGGGCTGGACGCGGGCCCGGCGACCGTCCTCGTCGATCTCGAGGATGCGGTCGAGCTTGAAGCAGTCGACCATGATGCCGGGCCCGATCGCCTGTCCGGCGAGACTGGAGGCGGCGCCGCGCGCGACGACCGGCAGGCCCGTCTGCGTGGAGACCGCCGCGACGGCGGTGAGGTCGTCCGGCGACGCCGCCACGACGACGACCTCCGGCACGATGCGGTAGCCGGACGCGTCCGTGGAGTAGAGCCAGCGCCGGAGCGGAGTCGTCAGGACCTCGCCGGCCACCGCGCCGCGCAGCGCGTGTGCGGCGGCGCGGCCTTCGGGCGAGAGCTCAGGGATACGGTGACGGGCGGCCATGCCGCCTAGGATATCGCCCCGCGAGGCGGAGCCGCCCGCGCGGGGCTCCGGATCACAGCCCGCCCGGGCTGAAGGCGGGCATCCAGCGCGAGAGTTGCTGCAGGAGGCCGAACATCATGAGCACACCGAAGACGACGAGGAGCGCGCCGGCCGTCACCTGGATGCCGTGGTAGTGCCGTTTGACCCACCCGAGCCTGGCGCTGACCCAGTCGAAGGCGAACGCGGCGAGCACGAACGGCACCCCGAGGCCGATCGAGTAGACGAGGAGGAGCAGCGACCCCGACACGGCGCTCTGGCTGGTCGCGGCCATGGAGAGGATGGCGCCGAGTACGTAGCCCACGCACGGCGTCCAGCCGATGGCGAGAGCGGCGCCGGTGAGGAACGCACCGCCGGCGCCCGCCCGCTTCGGCGCGATCCTGAGCACCGGTTCCGGCAGTTTGATGACGCCGGCGACGACGAGGCCGCTGAACGCGATGAAGGCGCCGGCAGCGATCATGAGCTCGTCACGGTACTCGATGAGGAGCCGGCCGATGCCTCCGGCGCCGGCTCCCATGAGCATGAAGACGACCGTGAAGCCGGCGACGAAGAGGAGCGACGTCCCCAGGAGGCGGCGCTGCTCGCGGCCCAGGTCCTCGACGCCGACGCCGGAGATGAAGGACAGGTAGACCGGGAGCAGCGGCAGCACGCAGGGCGAGACGAAGGAGAGAAGGCCGGCGGCGAACGCCAGGCCGATCCCCGTGAGGCTGAGCGACGTGATCTCGACGGCGATCATCGGGGGCGGCGGCGCCGGGCCGTCAGCACGGAGCGGGGCGCGTCACTGCGCCTTGGCCAGAGAGGCGTTGAACTGGTCCAGCGTGGACGCGCCGACGAGGCGGTCGACCTCCTTGCCGTCGGCGTCGAAGAAGATCGTCGTGGGGTACGCGGTGATGCCGAATTCGGAGACCAGGCTGCCGTCGTCGAGGACCATGGGGTAGGTGAGGCCGTACTGCGTCATGAAGTCCTCGGCAGCCTCCTGCGTGTCTTCGCAGGCGATGCCGACGACCTGGGCGCCGGGGTTCTCCTTGGCGAAGGTGCCGAGATCCGGAGCCTCGGCGTTGCAGGGCGGGCACCACGACCCGAACAGGTTGACCACCAGGGGCTTGCCGGCGTAGTCGGCGACCGCGAAGTCGCCCGGCGCGATGAGCTGCCCCTCGTAGTTCGAGGCCGACGCGGTCCCCCCGGACGAGCCGCGCGACATGACCACCAGTACGGCAGCGACCGCCACCACGGCGATGATGACGACGATCCCGAGCGTCTTGGTCTTCATGCTGTCCCCTTCTCGTGCGACGGGCGCCCGCGGCAGCGCGCCGTGTCATCATTCAGTTTACTCTGCCCTTGAGGTGTTTGCGCGGCGGCAGGTCTCGCGTATAATACCCCCTAGGGTATGTTGTCCACCACCGCGATGGAGGGTCATGGCGTCTTACGATCTAGTCTGTGACGAGTGCGGGCACGACTTCGAGGTGTTCCGCCAGGGATTCCTGAAGGACGAGGACCGCGTGTGCCCGGACTGCGGCAGCAGCGAAGTCCGGCAGAAGTTCTCCAGCTTCCTCAGCAGCATCGGCGGCAGCTCGAGCGGCGGGTGCGCCCCGTCCGGCGGCAGCCCCTTCGGCTGAGGCTGAACCTAGCGGCGCGGTCGCGCCGCACAGACCACCGCAGTCGAGTCGGCAACGGCTCTCGAAGCGCCCGGCGGCCCTTCCGGCCTCCGGGCGCTTCGTGCATGTGGGGGTCCGCCGTACGGCGGTCGCCGTACTCGGACCGGCGCGTTAGACTCGGGAACATCGACGGCGCACGCGACGGGCATCGCGCGCGGCTTCAGCAATGTCAGCGACGAAGGGGGCTTACTGTGCGGAGAATCCTGCTGGGAGTGGCGCTTGGAGCGTTGCTCACGATCCTGGTGGCAGCGCCGGCCGGCGCCGTGCCCGCCAACGAGATCCTGATCGCGAAGAACCTGCAGCGGCTCGGCATCGTCCCGAGCTACGCGACGCCTGGCATGGCCCGCGCCGCCGCGCGCGCGCTCGCGGCGAAGGGGCCCGAGTACCCGGTCAAGCCGGCCGCGGGCAAGGCGTCCCAGAGCAAGGCGCTGGGCCGCTACCTCTCGGCCCGCGTGGTCACGGGCAAGGCCGCCGGCACGTACGCGACCAACGCACTGGTGCTGCTCATCGAGTTCGGGACCGACCCATGGCCCGACGGCGACTCCACCGACCACTACATGGACGGCCCGCTGGCCGGTCGAATCCCGCCGCCGGCGCACGACGACAACGCCACCTTCTGGCCGGGCGACTTCACCCCCATGCACTACCAGCAGATGCTCTTCGGCAACTCCTTCCCGATCTACGGCGCCCGTGCCACGACGGACAAGAGCAAGTCGACCTCGGCCGCCAAGGTGCCGTACGTCTCGACGCTCCGCGGCACCAGCGACGACACGATGCGCAACTACTACCTCGAGCAGTCGCACGGCACGTACACGGTGCAGGGCGACATCAAGGACTGGGTCACGCTCGACGTGCCCGAGTCCTACTACGGCGCCGACAGCAACCCGTGGAACTCCATCGACGACCTCACCGGCCCCGTCTGGCGGGTCGCGCGGGACGCCATCGCCAGGTTCGCCGCCAACAACCCCGACTTCGACTGGGCGCAGTACGACCAGGAGAACCCGTGGGGCATCACCGGCTCTGACTTCAACCAGCCGGACGGCTACCTCGACCACCTGATCCTCATCCACGCCGGCAGCGACCAGTCCGCCGGCGGCGGCGCCCAGGAGTCCGACGCCATCTGGGCGCACTCCTGGGGCATCTACGAGAACTACAGCGGCGGCCCCGGCGACGGCCCCGGCATGATGATCCCTGGCACCGACGGCCAGGGCCCGCAGGGTCTCGGCATCTGGGCCTACAACTACACCATCAACCCCGAGGACGGCGACGTGGGCGTGTTCTGCCACGAGTTCGGCCACGACCTCGGCCTGCCGGACGAGTACGACTACTCCAGCACCACCGGCGACGCCAGCAGCGGCTTCTGGACCATCATGGCCAGCGGCTCGTGGCTCGGCCGCGACTGGGGCATCGGCACCAAGCCGGCGGCGATGAACGTGTGGGACAAGAGCGCCCTCGGCTTCATCCAGCCCAAGGTCGTCAAGCGCGGCCGCACCGCCACCATCAAGCTGCAGGCCGCGGCCGTGGGCAAGTCCAACGCCACCGGCGTGAAGATCGAGCTGCCCAAGGCCACGCACACGACCAAGCTCAGCGGCAAGGACGGCAAGCTGGAGTGGTACTCCACCATGGGCAACGACGTGGATGTCGCTCTCCAGACCAAAGAGCCGGTCTCCGTCGGCCCGAACACCGACCTCACCTTCCGCACCTGGTACGACATCGAGCAGGACTACGACTACGGCTTCGTCGAGGTGTCCGCCGACGGCGGCGACAGCTGGCAGACGGTCAAGGAGTACACCGGCTCCGACATGGACCACTGGGCCGACACCGTGACCGTCGACCTGTCCGCCTATGAGGGCAAGGACGTCCTCATCCGCTTCGAGTACATGACCGACAGCGGCGTGGCCCTCAAGGGCTGGGAAGTCACCGACATCGCCGTCGAGAACATCGTCCTTCCCGCCTCGGCGTTCGACACCGACGGCTGGATCCGTGTGGACGGCCAGTGGCAGCAGAAGACCGACCGCTACTACATGGCCGAGTACCGCACCTATGACGGCTTCGACGAGAGCCTCAAGAACTGCTATCAGTGGAACGCCGGCTACGTGAGCTGGGTCGACTGGTTCAGCTACAACCGCGGTCTGCACCTCATCTACCGCGACACGTTCTACGAGGACAACGACGTCGCCTCTCACATCGGCGTCGGCGGCTGGATGGTCGTCGACTCCCACCCCAAGGTCGACAGCGTCGCGTACAGCGACGGCGCGACCGGCTATGTGGGCTACTGGCGGCCACGCATCCAGGTGCGCGACGCGTCGTTCAGCCTGAAGACGACCAAGACGCAGAGCATCTACTTCACCGACTATGACCGGGGCTGGGGCGTCGACGAGAACGTCGCTCCCGGCAAGGCCGCGCAGCCGAAGTTCAACGACGCGAAGACGTACTGGTATGCAGAGGCCCCTGAGGCCGGGGTGAAGATCCCGAAGAACCTGGGCGTGCGTATCAACGTCAAGTCGATGGGCTCCGACCTCATGACCATCTGGGTCGACAACGTGAAGTGACCCGGCGCCTCACGGCGACGTGAAGGCAGAGGGGGCGGGGCGGCCGGGAGACTTCCAGCCGCCCCGCCCCTTTCTCTTCTCCGGCTGGTAGCATCGCCCCATGCGCGTCCTCGTCACAGGCGGAGCCGGCTACATCGGCAGCGTCATCGTCGCGCGCCTCACGGCGCGCGGCCACGACGTCGTCGTCTACGACGACCTGTCGCGCGGGCACGCCGCTGCGGTCCCCGCGAGCGTACCCCTCGTCCGCGGGGACGTGCGCGACACCACCGCCGTGCGCGCCGCCCTCGTCGAGGGCGGCTGTGAGGCGGTCGTCCACATGGCGGCGCTCGCCGAGGTCGCCGAATCGGTGGCCGAGCCGGACCGCTACTTCAGCGTCAACGTGGACGGGACGGCGGCCGTCGTCGAGGCGGCCGCGGCCGCCGGGGCCGGCCGCCTCGTGTTCAGCTCCACGGCCGCCGTCTACGGGGCGCCCGAACGCACGCCGATCGACGAGCGCGACACGATGGCGCCGGCCAACCCCTACGGCGAGACGAAGCTGGCCGGGGAGCGCCTGCTCCGGCAGGCGCGATCGCGCGGCGCGCTCGCCGCCACCGCCCTGCGCTACTTCAACGCCAGCGGCGCCCACGGCGCCTGCGGAGAGGACCACGACCCCGAAACGCACCTCATCCCGCTGGCGCTGCGCGCCGCCCGCGACGGCCTGCCGATCCGCGTGTTCGGCGATGACTACCCCACGCCGGACGGCACCTGCGTGCGCGACTACGTGCACGTCGCCGATCTCGCGGACGCGCACATCGCCGCACTCGAGGCCCTGCCGGGCGTCCAGGGCTCGTTCAACCTGGGGACGGGGACGGGCGATTCGGTGCAGGCGGTGCTCGACGCCGTCGAGGCCGTCACCGGCCTCCGCCTGCTGCGGGAGACGGCGGCGCGTCGGGCGGGCGACCCGCCGGTCCTGGTCGCGAGCAACTGGCGGGCGGCGGCTGAGCTTGGGTGGCGTCCGCGAAGAAGCCTCACGGACGCCGTGGCCGACGCATGGGCGTGGATGCGCGAGCACCCGGACGGGTACACGGAGCGCTGAGGAAGAGCGGGGGGAGCCGGCGGAAGCCGGCGTCAGGCCGTCGTCAGCCGACGGCCGCCGGCTCGGGGGCCAGCGACTCGAGGGTGATGGAGCCGAGCACGTCCATGAGCTGGCTCTGGGCGCGCAGCCAAGCCTCGTGCACCGAGCACGACGCGCTGCGCGCGCAGTCCTCGGGGCTCAGTACGCACTGATTGACGGAGATCGGGCCGTCCACGGCCTCGATGACCTGCTGCATCGTGATCTCCGCGGCCGGACGCGCCAGCGCGAAGCCGCCGTGCGCGCCGCGCTGCGACACGGTGAGGCCCGCACGCACCAGGCTCTGCAGGATCTTCGCCAGGAAGCTCTCGGGGATGTCCTGCGCCTCGCCGATCTCGTGCAGCGACGAGACGTGCCCCTCGGGATAGCGCGCGAGATACGACATCGCCCTGACGGCGTACTCGGCGCCACGTGTGAGTTGAAGTCCCATAGCCACTCGCCTTCGGTCGGAGACCGGACAGAAAGGGTCTGGTTGGGACTGTATCCTCGCGACGGGGCTCAGGTCAACCGGACGCCGTCCCATGTTAAGCGCCGGTTAAGCTTTGGAGAGAGCCGCCGTCACCCCTGCCGATAGTGGCGGTTTGCGGGAAAAACCCCGGTCGCGAGCAGCCCGGGGCGATGCTATCCTGCTGGAGCGCCTCGAGCGCCCCTCGCACGGAAGGACCAGCGTGACACGAACTCAGGCCCTCATCGCCGTCGGTGTCGCCGTGGCCGTCGCGGCCGTGGTTGTCGTCGTCGGGATGAACTCGGGCGGCGGTGAAGCCGCCGGCGCGGCAGACGACGCATCCGCCGGCACTACCGCCTCCACCCTCCCGTCGGGCCATCCTTCCGTCGCCGTCGACCAGGAGGAGCCCGCCGCGGACGCAGACGACGCGGACGGGGACGCGGACTCCTCCGACCCGATAGCGCAACTCGAGCAGCGAAGCGCTGAGGACCCCACCGACGTGGCCGTCCTGCTCGACCTCGGCAAGGCCTACTTCATGAGCCAGCGCCTGGAGCAGGCGGAGCAGTCGTATTCTGACGTTCTGGCGCAGGAGCCGGACAACGCCATGGCGCAGGTCGGCCTGGCGATGGTGTGGCACGCGCAGGGCGATACGAAGCGGGCCCAGGCATCGTTGCGTCAGGTGCTCGACGCCCGCCCCGATGACCAGGAGGCGCACTACTCACTGGCGATCGTCTACTTCTCCGCGGGGCGCATCGGCGACGCCAAGGCCGAGTGGGAGAAGGCGGCGCGGATCGAACCGTCGTCGACCACGGGCAGGCGCTCGCAGAGCTTCGTCGACCTGCTCGAGGACCAGGAGTCCGGAGCGCCGCAGGCGAACTAGCCGCCGCAGGCAAGCCGGCCGGTCACTCCACGCGCGCGCCCAGCGCGTCGCGGATGTGGGCCAGCGCGAAGCGGCTGAACTCCTCCGCGTCGTGCCCCGGCGCGTCGTACGTCTCCACGAGCTCTCTGTGCACGAGCACCTCGTAGCCGCGCGCGCGCAGACCCGCGACGGTATGCAGCACGCAGATGTCGGTGCACACGCCGGCGACCTCGACCAACTGCGGCGCCAGCCGCTCGAGCACCGTATCGAGGTCGGTGCCGTGGAAGCCGGAGAACGTGCCCTTGCGCACCACCGTTCCCCGGTCGGCGAACTCCCGGAGCTCCGGGATCACCTCGTCCTCCCCCGAGTCCTCCACGCAGTGCGGCGGGAACATCTTGAACTCGGGGTCGTCGGGCGCGTGCGTGTCGACCAGGAAGACGACGGGGACGCCGTCGGCTTCGGCGGCCGCGAGGTACTCACGCAGGCGCGGCACGATCGGGTCATAGCGCGGGCTGTACAACGCGCCGCGGCGGCAGAAGCAGACGAGCATGTCGACGACGACGATCACCCTGCGATGCTCTGTGTGTTCGGCGGCCATGCTCGTCCGATACCCCGCGGCCGGGCCTAGGTCACGCGCTCGAGCCGGGAGCTGGGCCGGCGGCGGCGGCCGACCTTGGCGCACGGGCGGCCCTCCAGCAGGACGACGTCGGCGGTGAAGTCGGTGTTGCCGCGCAACAGGCTGCTGCCGACCCCGTAGGCGTCGGCCGGCACGCCGGCCTCCTCGAAGCGCCGGATACGCTCCGCGTCGAACCCGCCGCTGACGACGATGTTGACGTGCCGGAAGTCCTCGTCGTCCAGCGCGCGGCGCACGGCGCGGACGAGCTCCGGCGCCACGCCGTTCGGCCGGAACGCGCCCATGTCACCCCAGAGCGAGCGGTCGACCATGGTCTCGCTCGTGTCCAGGCGCACGCCCCAGAGACGCTCGCCGAGCGCACGGGCGCAGGCGAGGCTGGTGGCCACACAGTCGTTGTCCCAATCCACCAGGGCCGTCACGTTGATCTCGGGGTGGTAGATGTCGGCGAAGGCCTCGGCCGCGGCGACCGTGTCGCCGCCGTAGGCGGCGATGAGCGCGTGCGGCACCGTCCCGATGCCCTTGCCCCCCCACCAGGAGGCCTGTGCGTCGGTGCTGACGCCGATGGCGCCGGCGACGTGCGCGGCGTAGCCGTCGCCGGTCTGCACGCGATAGTGGTCGAAGCGCGCCGGGAAGAAGAGGATCGGCTTGCCGCGTGCCGCCTCGACGACGCGGCGCACGTTGGTGCTGATGAGCGTGCGCCGCGACAGCGCGCCGAGGTACACGGTCTCCAGGTGGGCGAAGAGGCTGTAGTCGCCCTCGATGGTGAGCACCGTCTCCCAGGCCGAGAGCTCGTCCCCGTCGAAGAGCGCGTGCACGACGAGCTGGTCCCAGCCGTCCGTCCAGGAGCGGCCCGCGCCCTCGCCCTCGAACCGCCCCGAGCAGAGACGCAGCATGGCCAGCGCCTCGTCCATGCCTCCGAGCACCGCGGCGTCCGTCTTCTGGAAGACCTGCATGGTCACACGCGGGTGCAGGTCCTTGACCTCGAGCACGCGCTTGGCGCCGTTGAAGTAGGCGTCGCTGTAGTAGCCCTCCCGGAGGCGGTCGACGGGGAGGGCGAAGACGTCGGGCGCGAGGCGTGAGCGGAGCATGGGCGGATTGTACTCCCCGCACGATGCGGCGCGGACGGGTCGTCCTGCCGGCGGCTCAGAGGCCGAAGCGGCCGGCGGCCGAGTCCAGGACCTTCTCCGGCGTCACCTCGAAGCGCAGCGTGTACGTGCCGGCCGCTTCCAGCCGCAGGTCCATGAACCTGTCGGACCGCGGCCACACCGTCCCCGGCCCGCCCTCGAGGACCCAGTAGGGCGACGACGTGACCTTGAGCCAATACGTGCCGGGTCGCGTCACGGTGAGGACGATGCGCTGGTGCCCGATCGAGAGGATGTCGCCCGCACCCGCGTCCGCGGTCTCCGGCTCGGGGACGAGGAGCGGCTTCGCGTCGATCAACCGGTAGACGCGCCAGGCTCCCGTCTCTTCGACGAAGGCGAAGGCCGCTGAGCTCCCGAGGAACCTCGCCTCTCGCTTGCTCCACGGGTCGAGAGGCGCGTCGACCGGCGAGAAGACGTACTGCACGCCCATGCTCTGCAGCCAGGCGACGTACTCGGCGGCGGCGTAGGGGGTGTAGAAGAGGCCGTTGTGGATGGCGTCGGCCTGTCGATACCAGCCTCGCGTGATGGGGTACCCCGCCTCGGGGAAGTACAGCGCCTCCCAGTGGCGGCGCAGCGCGACGACGTGGAACCGGTAGTTCGGGTCGTAGAGGTCGCGAGCGGCCGCCAGCGCGGGCGCGAAATACGCCCTCGTGGTCTGCGGCCGCTCGGCCGCGCTCACGAAGTGGCTGGTCGCGGTCCCCACCTGCAGCAGCGCGAACAGCACGATGGGGATGATGGCGAGCTCGCCGTAGCGGAACGGCCGCCGCAGCCGCGTGTGGCGCAGCAGCAGGAGGAGCGGCAGGCCGAAGACCATGAAGAAGCGGCCTATGTTGTTGCCCAGCGGGCTGCCCGGGGTGACGAACGAGCCGACGCAGCAGACCGCGTAGACGAGGAAGAGCACGACGAAGGGCCGGCGCGGGTGCACCGCGTTCACGCCGGCAAGTGCGAGTCCGACGAGCGCGAAGCCCAGGAACACCATGAGCTGCGAGGTCTCGTTGAGGTAGTCCCCGGGCTCGGAGAAGGCGAGGCCGAGGCCGAACCGGACGATGACGGCCGGGGCGAGGGCGGCGGCGAAGAGGAGGTAGCGCCGCCGCACCCCCGGCCGCACGATGAAGTCGGTCAGCATGAAGGGCACCACGACGACGAGCCCCATGGGGTTCGAGAAGATGCCGATCGCGACCGGCAGCGCCGCCCAGAGCGGGTGGCGGCGGGCGAGCAGCGCGAGGCCGCCCATGGTGAGCGCGAGCGCCAAAACGAACGGATCCTGACCGTGGGCGAGGTACAGCGCCATGACGAACGCGAAGCCCCAGGCCGGCCAGACGTCGTCGATCTTCCACATGTCGCGGACGTACAGGTAGAAGGTCAACGGGAGGGTGCCGGCCGCAACGATCACGATGAGCGCGCCCGAGACGTACTGGGCCAGCCAGTAGAAGACGAAACCGTAGGTGATGGCGCCGTAGCCGCCGCCGTACCAGTAGGTGTCCCAGAAGATGGAACCGCCGCCGCGGAGGAGGAAGACCTTGTAGGCGTGGGCGGCGTCGTCCCAGCCCGGCACGCCGCCCCACTCCATGAGCAGGGTGACGAGGGCGAGGGCGACGGTCGTCGTCAGCCACAGGGCGAGCAGGCCACGCCGAGTACGCAGCCAGGTCTCCAGCGCCGCCGGGTTCACTCGGCCGGCGCCGCCAGCCGCATCGCGGCGACGAAGCCGGCGGCCAGGTCCGGCGCCGCCGGCAGAGAGGGCACCAGCGTGGTCGCCAGGCAGCGCTCGTGGACGAAGCCCTCGACCTGCCCCTCGCCGCCGAGCTCGCCGACACGCCAGGCGAAGGCCTCCTGCTGGAGGGTCAGGAACTCGAGGTCGAAGAGCTCGTACAGGGTCGTCTCCCCCTCGGCATACGGGTTCTCCCGGGCAGCCACGGCGCGCACGTAGCGGGGACGCTCGTACCACTCGAGGAGTTCGGCCTCGGCCGGCAGGACGCCCGCCAGTTCGTGGGTCCGCCCGCGACTGTCGGCGAGGCGGCGGAGCAGGAGCAGCGCGCCGCCGCCCAGCGCCAGCGTCGGCAGCCCCCCGGCGATGGCCTCCGCGAGACTCGCCTTGAGCGCGTCGTTGCCGGCGAAGGCCGGCAGTCCCTCTTCATCCAGCAGGCCGGCGAGGAACAGTCCGGCGGCGCCCTCCGGCAAGGTCTCGTCACGGCCGACGTGGAGTGGCTCGAGCGTGAGACCCATCGCCTTGAAGAGATCGAGCGCCTCGAGGGCGAAGGGCTCGAGCGGCGGCCCCCAGGCGACGGCGACGGTGAGCCCAGCCGCGGCCGGGAGCGGCGTGAGCAGGCGGCGCGTCCGCGCCGGAAGGAAGCCACGCCGCGCGGCCGCGGCCTCCAGCCCCTCGCGGTCGAGGTAGCCGCCCGCCTCACGGCAAAGCGCCGTCTCCCCTCCCTTGACCGGCTGCGGCCCGATCTGGCGGAGCGAGCTCCCGCCGCCGCCGTACTGGCGCGCGAACTGCTCGCTCAACTGCGGCGGCAGCCATCCGAGCACCGGAAGCCTGGCGGTCTCCTCCAGGATGCGGCGCAGCTCGCCTGCCGGACCCTGGTCGTCGCCGCCGACGACGATGGCGCCGGCGAACTCCACGTTGCGAGCCAGCAGGCGCGCACCGCAGGCGGCCGCGGCAGCCGTGGCGCCACGCTCGCGGGCGTCGACGACGAGGACGAGCGGAGCGTCGAGCGAGGTCGCCACGTCCACCGGCCGCGACCCCTTGACTCCCTCCCAGCGGTCGAGAGCCGGCTCGACGGCGACGATCACGGTGAGGTCGGCGTCCGTCGACCAGGCGTCGTACAGCTCGCCGGCGACGGCGTCGTCGATCAGCCGCGGGTCGAGGACGCGCGGCGCCCGCGTCGAAGCGGCATGGAGGAGCCGCCAGAGGGGAAGATCGGCGCCGAGGAGGACGGGGCGAACGGCGCGTTCGTCGGCGAAGGCGGCGAGCAGCGCGCCCGCGGCCAAGGCGACGGCGGGGCCGGGCTCGAGCCCGCACACGACCAGACGAGGGGCGGACATGACGGGTGTCCTCCTTTCGGCCGGACTCCGGCCGCGGCCGGCGATCGGTCGCTCGACAGCGGATTCCGGGGGCCCGGGATAGAATACTCTACCAGCGTTTCGGAGGGGTGGACCGACCAGATGGACCTGCGACAGCAGCTTCACGACGCCATGTGGGTGCGCGTGCTCTTCACGCTCGCCCTGCTCACGGGCGTCCTGTGGGTACAGATCGACCATCACGGCGTCGTCATGGCCGAGGTCCTCATCGGCATCGGCGTCGTGGCGCTTGTCAACCTCCCGATGTACATCGTCGAGCGAAGGCTCCCGACCCGCACGGCGGCGACCATCATCGTGGTGAGCGACCTCGTACTCGTCACGGCGGCGGTCATCTTCGCCGGCGGGACGCTCAGCGCAGTGGGCATCTTCTACGTCTGGCCGATCGTCCTCTCCGCGGTGTTCCTCCCCGCCTGGGCGCCCTACGCCACCGCGGGGGCCGCAAGCGCCGCGTACATCACGGTCTGGGAGTTCCAGCACCTCGGCTGGCTCCACGTCTCCGCGCTGGTAGCCGAGATCCAGGTGCCGCCGAACTGGATGCTCATCACCGTGTTCCTGCACGTCGCCGCCTTCATGCTGGTGGCCCTGCTCAGCGGGCGACTCGCGCAGGCGCTCATCGGCAGCACGGCGCAGCTCTCCGGCGCCAAGGCGGACACCGAGGCGCAACTGCGGCGCATGCAGGCCACCAACGAGCAGTTGCGCGTGATGAGCGAGAGCAGCCGCGTCTTCCTCCGCCACCAGGAGGTGACGGCCCTCGTCCCCGAGGCGCTCGCCCAGATCGCCGGCGCGACCGGCGTGCGCAACGGGTTCGTGCTCATCCTCAACCACAATACGGGCGACCACGAGGAGCGCGCGCTCATCGGCAGTGTCACCTCGGACGCGGTGCGCCGCTACAAGGAGCTCGGCATCGTGGACATCGCCGGCGCCGGCGCCCAGCGCTACGAGACCGTCACCGACACGCAGGTCGGCCGGCTGCTCAAAGCGATGGAGAAGGACGGGTTCCGCGGCTTCCTCGCGGCGCCGCTGGAGGCCAAGCACGAACTGCTGGGCGTCGTCTGCCTGCTGCACCGCGCCGGCGAGGCCGTCCCCGAGGCGGCCGTGGCCACCCTGAGGGCGCTCGCCGACCAGGTGGCGCTGGTGGTGCGCAACATCCAGTACAACGAGGAGTTGGCGCGCAAGAACGAGGAGCTCACTCACCTCGACCAGCTCAAGAGCGATTTCATGGCCACGATGAGCCACGAGTTGCGCACGCCGCTCACGTCCATCATCGGCTACAGCGACATGCTTCTCAGCGGCATGACCGGCGAGCTCAACGAGAAGCAGTCCGCGTTCGTCGACAGCATCCTCAAGGGCGGCGAGTCGCTGCTCAACCTCATCAACGACGTGCTCGACCTCACCAAGATCGAGGCGGGCCGCCTGGAGCTCAACCGCGAAGCGGTCGACCTGCGGGCGGCCCTCCTCGGCGTCCTCCCGGTGGTCAAGCCCCGCGCCCAGGACAAGCGGATCCGCATCTCGACCTTCCTGCCCACCGACCTGCCGCTCGTGTGGGCCGACCCGGGCAAGCTCAACCAGATCCTCCTCAACCTCATCACGAACGGCATCAAGTACACACACGAGAACGGCAGCGTGAGCGTCGAGGCGCGCACGGTGGAGGACACCGTGGAGATCTGGGTCAACGACACAGGGATCGGCATCGCGAGGGAAGACCAGGACAAGGTGTTCCAGCGCTTCACGCAGATCGACTCGTCGGCGACGCGGTCCCAGGGCGGGACGGGGCTCGGGCTGGCGATCGTGCGCGAGCTGGTGGAGCTGCACGGCGGCGCCATCCGCGTGCAGAGCAAACTCGGAAAGGGCTCCAGCTTCATCTTCACGATGCCGATATCAACCAAGCCGGCCGACCCCTTGGCCGCGGGCAAGATCAGCTGAGAGCAAGAGGAGGTGCGCAGCGTGGCCAATGCCATCCTGGTCGCAGACGACGACCCTGACATCCTGAGCATCGTGTCGATGTCCCTGGAGACGCAGGGCTACACCGTGCACAAGGCGACGAACGGGCGCGAGGCGGTCGACCTCGCCCGCCAGCATCATCCCGACCTCATCCTCATGGACATGATGATGCCGGTCGTGAGCGGCTACGAGGCGGTCGGCGAGCTCAAGGCCGACGCGACCACCAAGGACATCGTCATCGTCGGCCTCTCCGCGAAGGCGATGGCGACCGACATGGAGCGCGCCACCGACGTCGGCATCGACGGCTACATCACCAAGCCGTTCCGCATCGCCCAGGTCCTCTCCGTCGTGGAGAGTTACCTGAGCAAGTAGGGCCGGAGGAGCCCGTCGTCAGAGTTGACGGCGGCGGGCAGGAGCCGGCGTCGCGGCGGCGTAGTTCTCACGTGATGCCCACGTGAAGCACGACGAAACAGCTCCCCTGCTCCCGCTCATCTGCGTCGCCGACGTGGACACCCGCCTGAGCTGCAGTTGCTATTGCGCCGTCTGCCCGTACTACACGCGCGACCGGCGCATCGGCGAGCGGCGCGGGCTCTATCGCCCCACCAGGGATCGGCGCATCCTCAACCGCTTCAACGGCTGACCTTCCCCTGCGGGCCCCGTCCGGGCGCCCCCGTGCACGAACGCTCGGAGGCTGCACGCGGGGCGTCTATCATGGTCTCCACGCATCTGCCGATACCGTGTGTAGGCACGAGAAGCCCCCGAATCGAGGCCAGCCACGGCCCAGTCACCCGAGCAGAAGCGAGGCGGGAGCCTCGGAATCAAGCGAGGCATCAGCCTTGAGTTGAAGACGACCGCCGTCGTAGCCGTCGGCCTCGCCGCGGCATTCCTCCTCCTGGTGTACGTCATCGACCGCGAATCGCTCTGGCAGATCGCCGCCGTGCTTCTGGCGCTCTTCGCGGTCATCGCCGTCATCTTCGACCTGTGGGTGTACCGGCCGGTGAACGGCCTCATCCGCCGCTCGCGCACGCGGCTCGGCGGCAACTACGAGCGCAACGACCCCTTCTACCGCGACGAGGTGCGCGAGCTCGGCTACCTCGTCGGCACGCTGATCGCCGTGTTCACGGCTTCGGAGGACAAGGAGTGGGTCTCGCAGAGCATCAAGGACGACCTCATCCGCGTCCAGTCGCTCAACCGCCAGCTGATGGACGTCGGCGTGCTGGGGCGCGAGATGAACGCGGCCCTGCCGTACCGCGAGACCGTGGAGCGCGTGCTCTCGCGCAGCCGGGCGTTCCTGCACGCGGACTTCGGCGCGCTGCTGCTCCTCGATGCCGAGGCGCGCGCCTTCTCGCTCGAAGGCGCGCAGGGCGTCCTCACGCCAACGCTCTCCGCCGAGTGCTGCGCCTACACGCCCGACTGCCCCGTGCGCCAGGCGATCGCGTCCGGCGAGCTCACGCGCACGCAGGGCCACACCTGCACGCTGTTCCCGCACACCATGACCCACCAGCTGGTCATCCCTGTCAAGGTGGAGAACGTGGGCGACATGGCTCTGCTCGCCACCTCCACGAGCGGCGAGTACGCCGAACTGCTCACCGACGACATCCTGGGCGCTCTCCAGAACCACATCCAGAGCGCCCTCACCAACGCCCACAAGTACGACGCCATCCGCCGTCAGGTGGTCACCGACCACCTCACGGGGCTCTACAACCGGCGCTACTTCATGAACCGCGCCGGCGAGGAGATCGAGCGCAGCCTGCGGCACCAGGCGCCGCTCAGCGTGCTGATGATCGACATCGACCACTTCAAGGACTTCAACGACACGTACGGACACGCGACCGGCGACCGCGTGCTGCAGACGGTCGCGCGGGCCATGAAGGACGCCCTGCGCAAGCCCGACATCTGCTCACGCCACGGCGGCGAGGAGTTCGCCGTGCTGCTGCCCAACACCCCGGGCGACAACGCCTACTTCGTGGCCGAGCGCGTGCGCCGCACGCTCAGCGGCACGCGCTACACGGGTCTCGGGCTCCCGCCGGAGGTCAACATCACGATCAGCGTCGGCGTGGCCACCTGCCCACGCGACGCCACCGTGCTCGACGAGCTCATGGAGCTCTCCGACAAGGCGCTCTACCGGGCCAAAGCTGAGGGCCGCGACATGGTCGTCCTGTGGGGCGCCGAGGAGCGCCAGCGGGTCAGGAGCTGACCCGCGCCGCCGCAGGGCGGGAGCCGAGCCCCATGCCCCAGGCGATCACCGCCGGCGGCAGCGATCCCCAGGAGAGCAGCTCGTCGTGGAAGGCGCGCAGCGTACCGCCGCGCGCCGCCCCCCACTGCTCCGCCAGGCGCATCACCTCACGCTTGCCCAGGAGGTAGCTCATCGCCTGGCCGGGCTCCTCCGCGTAGCGGCGGCACTCCAACTCCGCCTCGCGGCGGTTCATGGCCGCCTCGCTCACGAGGAAGCCGACCGCCTCGTCCAGCCCCATCCGGCCGCAGTGCAGTTCCACGTCGATCACCACCCGGCAGGCCCGCCACCTCTGGTCGCTCAGTCGCATGAGCCGGACCACCGGGTCGTCGAGGAACCCCTCCCGGTCCATGAGCTCCTCGCAGTAGAAGGCCCAGCCCTCGACCAGCAGATTGCCGCCGTCGGGCAGGCCGGCGATCCGGCGCGCCAGCGTCGGCGCGAAGTTCGCGCTCACGAGCTGCAGGTGGTGGCCGGGATACGCCTCGTGGACCCCGGTCGTGCGCAGCGACGCGACGGAGTGGCCGCGCAGGATGTCGCGGACCTCATCCTCGGTCAGACCCTCCGGCGGCGGCGTCACGTAGTAGAAGCCCAGCTGGCGCTCGGAGAAGGGGCCCGGTGCATCGTAGGCCGCGAAGGGCAGCAGGCTGCGCAGGAAGGCGGGCGTGGCGACGACCTCCAGCTCCTCGCCCGCAGGCAGGCCGGCGATGTCGTGCTCCACGACGTAGGCGCGCGCCTCCTCGACGGCGCGCCGATAGTCGTCTACCAGCCCGGCCGCCGTCGGCGTGACCGCCTGGGCGGCGGCGACGGCCTCGGCGGCGCCGGCGTAGCCTGCCGCCGCGGCGATAGCCTCCATCGCCGCGTTCGTCTCGTCGAGGACCTCGCGGCCGTAGGCGGCAAGAACCTCCGGAGGGTCATCCAAGACGTGCTCCCAGCGCAGGATGTCCGCCAGCACGGCCTCGCCCGCGCCGCAGTCGTCGCTCGCGGTCGGTGCGAGCTCGTCGCGCAAGTGGTCGCGGAAGGCGGTGAGCGCGGCCCTCGCCGCCGCGGAGGCCTTGTCGACCGCTCCGGCGCGACCGACGGAGGCGGCGAAGCCTCGCGCCGTCGGTCCGACGAGGTCGAGGAGTCCCTCGGCGTAGTCGATGCCGCTCTCCACGGACGCGGCGGACAGCCCGGGCTCGAGCGCGTCGCGCGCGTCCGCAAGGAGCTGCGGCACGCCGGCGAGGCGGCTCGCCAGCGCCTCGACGCGCTCGGCGGGCGTGCCGAGCTCGCGCACGAGCAGCGGGAACACGCCGGCCACGACCTCAAGGACGGCGCCGGGATGGCGCTCCGGCACCCGGCGCAACTCGAGCGCGCGCAGACGGCGGTGGATCACCTGGAGGGCGGCGAACGCGTCGACGGCGGCGCCGGCGTCTTCCGCCGCCACCAGCGGCGCGAGGCGCCGCTCGTGCTCGTGCAGCAGCTCGCGGCGCCGCTCGAGCGCCGCGGCCGACCACGACGGCAGGCGGCCGGCCCCCTCGGTCATGCCGAGCGCCGTGCCGAGCACGGGGTCGTCGGCGACCAGGTCGTCCAGCAGCGCCCGGACGGCCGCCTCCACCTCGCCACGCTCCTGCACGGACATGCCGACCTCCGTTGTCGCCGTTCTTCGTCTCGCGCCGGGCGTCGCCCGGCGCGCCGTTTGACTCTACCCACGCTCCCGGCGGTGCAGCAAACGGCGCCTCCCGGGCGTATGCTAAGCGGGTCGCCGGCGCCGAGGGGGGGCCGGCCAGCGATGAGAGGGGTTCACCATGCGTGACCACACCGCACGCCGCGGCCGCGGCAGACTCTGGCTGCTCGCGCTCGCCGCGATCCTGTCCTGCGGGCCGATCTGGGGGATCACGACCGCCGCAGGCGCGGACTCTTCGCCCTCTCCCGGCGCCGAGAAGGTCATCCTGCGCGTCGGCAACACCCAGGACGTCGACAGCCTCAACCCGTTCATCGGCTACTCGGTGCCGGCCTATGAGGTCTACCACCTCAACTACGACATGCTCACCGGCTACAAGCCCAACGGCGATGTCGCGCCCGAGATCGCCGACAGCTGGAGCAGCACGCCCGACTACCTGGAGTGGACGTTCAAGATCCACCCCGGCATCGAGTGGCAGGACGGCGAGGCGCTCACCGCCAAGGACGTCGCCTTCACCTACAACTACATCATCGAGAACGAGCTCTCGGCCTTCTCGACCTACACGGTCAACATGAAGGAGGCCGTGGCCGTCGACGACACGACCGTCAAGTTCATCCTGACCAAGCCCAAGGCCAACATCCTGCGCATGTGGATCCCGATCGTGCCCGAGCACATCTGGAGCAAGGTCTCGGGCAAGGACGCCACCAACAAGTTCCAGAACAACCCGCCGGTCATCGGCTCCGGGCCGTTCCAGACCGTCGAGTACAAGAAATCCGGCTACACGCGCATGGTCGCCAACAAGGACTACTGGAAGGGCGCACCCAGGATCGACGAGGTCGTCTTCGAGAACTACACCAACCAGGACACCATGACGATGGACCTCAAGGCGGGGAACCTCGACGTGGCGTTCGGCGTGCCGGTCGCGCAGTTCAACGCGCTCAAGAACGAGCCCGGCATCACGGCCAAGGCGGCCGACCAGAAGTACCTGGTCGAGCTCGCGTTCAACGCCTACGCGAGCCCGGACTCCCAGGCCAACCCCGTCCTCCAGGACATCGCCTTCCGCCAGGCCGTCAGCTGGGCGGTCGACAAGGAGAAGATCGTCGCCACCTGCATGGGCGGCTACGCCGACGTCGGCCAGTCAGTCCTGGTGCCCAGCACCGATGACGCCTGGACCCCCACCGCCGAGGAGACCTTCGGCTACGACCCCGAGAAGGCCAAGCAGCTGCTCGACGCCGCCGGCTACAAGGACGGCGACGGTGACGGTGTCCGCGAGGACAAGCAGGGCCAGCCGATCAAGCTGCGCCTCTGGACACGGAGTGAGTCGCCCGAGCAGCAGCGCGCCGGCAAGCTCATCGCCGGGTCGTTCGAGTCCATCGGCGTCGGGATCGAGCTCGCGGTGATGAACGACGGCTCCATCAGCGACGGCATCTGGACCTACAAGGGCAGCACCTACGCCCCGGACTTCGACATGTTCATCTGGGGCTGGAGCGGCAACATCGACCCCGACTACATGCTCGCCGACTTCATCACCAGCCAGATCGAGATGTGGAACGACTGCTGCTGGTCCAACGAGGAGTACGACAGCCTCTACCAGCAGCAGGCGGGAGAGATGGACGCCGCCGCGCGCGCCGACCAGGTCAAGCGCATGCAGCAGCTCTTCTACGAGCAGGCGCCGTACGCCGTGCTCTACTACCCCAAGGCCCTCATCGCCTACAACACCGACAAGTGGGAAGGCTGGGTGCCCTACCCGAACGAGAACGGCCTGGTCGTGCTGGCGGGGGACAACATCGACAGCTACGTGCAGGTGCACCCCAAGGCCGCCACGACCTCCGAGGCCACCAGCGGCTCCTCGAGCACGACGTGGATCATCGTCGCCGTCGTGGTCGCGATCGTAGTGATCCTCATCGTGGTGCTCCTCCTGCGGCGCGGCCGCGGGCGCGAGATCACGGAGTAGACGTCCGGAAGTCCGTGGAACTGCTGTACCTCAGCCGAGCCGATGTCGAGGGCCTCGGCCTGTCGATGTGCGAGGTCCTCCGCGCCGTCGACGGCGGCTTCGCCGCCAAGGGCCGCGGCCTGACCGAGATGCCGCCCAAGCCGGGGATCCACACGCGGCCCGACTGCTTCATCCACGCCATGCCCGCGTACGTCCGGGAGCCGGAGGTGGCGGGCCTCAAGTGGGTCAGCGGCTACCCGCCGAACCCGGCGAAGGGCCTGCCGTACATCACCGGCCTGCTCGTGCTGAACGACCCGGAGACGGGCGTGCCGCTGGCGGTGATGGACTGCGCCTGGATCACCGCCATGCGCACCGGAGCCAGCGCCGGCATCTCGGCGAAGTACCTCGCACGGGCGGACAGCGAGGTGGCGGCCATCGTCGGTTGCGGCGTGCAGGCGCGGCCATCGCTGGCCGCGCTGGTCGAGACGCTGCCGGCCCTGGCCGCCGTGCGCTGCTACGACGTCCTGCCGGAGGCCACCGCCGCGTTCATCGCCGAGATGGGCGCCGCCTTCCCGGCGCTGCGCTTCGAGGCGTGCGCCGGAGCGGCGGCGGCCGTCCGCGAGGCCGACGTGGCCGTCACGGCGATCCCCATCGTGACCGAGCCGGCGCCCGAGCTGGACGCAGGGGATCTCAGGGAGGGCGCGCTGGCGGTGTCGCTCGACTACGACTCCGCCTGGACGAGCGCCGCGATGCGCGGCTGCGACAAGTTCTGCGCCGACGACGTGCCGCAGCTGCTGACGACGCGCGAGCACGGCGTGTACTTCGGCGGCATCCCAGAGGCGATCCACGCCGACCTCGGCGAGCTCGCGGCCAGGCTCAAACCGGGCCGCGAGAGCGCCGGCGAGCGCATCTTCTCGATGAACATGGGCATCGCCGTGGACGACATGGTCACAGCGAAGGCGTTGTACGAGCTCGCGAAGCAGCGCGGCGCGGGGACCCGGCTGCCACTGTGAGCGGGCGCGTGCCCGGCAATCCGCACGTCGACGCCGCCGCGCATGGGCCGGCGACGTCCGGCGGCGACGGCGGCGCGCCGACGGCGCACGACGCGCTCACCGCCGCACACGGGCTCTGGTCCGAAGAAGCGCTTGTGGCGATCGACACCGCGGCGCGCGACCTGCTGGCGACCGCCGGCGTCAAGGTGCCCTCACCGGCGCTCCGGGAGTTCCTCCTCGGCGCCGGCTGCACCGATGGCGACGGCGACCGGATCAGGATGCCTTCCGCGGCCGTCGCCGAGGCGCTCGCCGCCTGTCCGCGCTCCTTCTCGGAGGCGGCGCGCGACCCGAGCAGGGACCTCCGCTTCGACCCCGACCCCGGGCCTGTCTACGTGCACAATACCGGCGGGGCAGCCGTCGTCGCCGACCCGCGCAGCGGTGAGGTGCGTCCCTCGACCTTCACCGATCAGGTCGCCGCCGCCCGGCTCATGCATCACCTGCGTCACCAGCACTCGGTCAACCCCCTGGTGTCCCCACAGGATGTGCCCGGACCACTGGAACCGCTCTACTCGTACCTGGCGCTCGCAGGCGAGACGGACAAGGTCCTGGGAGGTCCCGGCATCTCCTTGCCGGGACAGGTCGAGTACCTGCTCGAGATGGCTGCGGCGCTGCTGCCCGACGCGCCCGCACGCGGCGCGCGTCCGCTCAGCCTGTACTTCTCACCCGTCTCCCCGCTGCAGCTCGGCGGCGAGGTGAGCGGCGCGCTGCTGGTCGCCGCCCGGGCGGGCGCGATCTGCGAGATCCTGCCGGCGCCGACGGCCGGGACCACGGCCCCGGCGGCGCTCACAGCCGCTCTGGCCCAGCAGCACGCGGAGGTCCTCGCCGGCGTCGTCGCCGTCCAGGCCGCCAGCCCGGCAACGCCGTGCACCTACGGCGCCCGCCTCCACACCGGAGACCCGCGCACCGGCGCTGCGGTCTGGGGCACCCCGGTCCTCGGGCTCTGCGCCTCCGGCGCCACGTTGCTGGCCCGGCGCTGCGGACTCGCCTGCGACTGTTACGGGCTGGGGACCGACGCCGCCGCCGTCGACGCCCAGAACGGCTACGAGCGCGCTCTCAACGGCCTGCTGGGCGCGCTCGCCCGCCCTCGCTATCTCTCCGGCGTCGGCGGCCTCTCTTCGGTGGTGGCCGCCGCGCTCGAACAGATCGAGATCGACGACGAGATCCTCGGCTACATCCTCTTCGCCCTCGAGGAGCGCCCCTGGGACGCCGAGGCGCTCGACGCCGGCGCACTGGCCGAAGGCGTGCGCGCCGGCACCTTCCTCGGCGTGCGCCAGACGCGCGCCTACGTGCGCCGCGAGGCATGTCCCTCGGCGATCTCGCTCCGCGGGGCCACCGGAGCGTGCGATGTCTTGGAGGCGGCCGAAGCACGCATGCGCGCCCACCTCGCCACGGAGCCCGCCGGGCTGCCGGACGACGTCGAGGAGCGCCTGTGCCGGCTCATCGACGAGGCCGCCGGCGCTCTGGGCGTGGACCGGTGGCCAGACCCCCGCCGCCTGCTCGAGGCGGCGCGCGCCCAGATAGCCGCGTCGCTCTGACGACCCGGCTCGACGGCCGCGCCAGACCTACGCGTCGACGACGATGAGGTCCCTCGGCGTGTGGTTGAGACGTTCCGCGCCGTCCGGTCCGCAGACGACGATGTCCTCCAGACGGGCGCCGAAGCGCCCCGGCAGATAGATCCCGGGCTCGACGCTGAAGACGGCTCCGGCCTCCAGAGCCGCGTCGTTGCCGGCGGCGATGTACGGCTCCTCGTGGACCTCGAGACCGATGCCGTGCCCCGTCCGGTGCACGAAGGACCGCCCGTAGCCTGCCGCGGTGATGCGCTCGCGGGCGGCGGCGTCGACCGCCGCCGCCGGCACTCCTTCGCGCACGGCCGCGACCGCGGCCTCCTGCGCGTCCCGCAGGACGGCGTAGGCCGCGGCCAGCTCCGGCTCGGGCTCCCCGAGCACGAACGTGCGCGTGCAGTCCGACCAGTAGCCCGAGGGCATCATGCCGGCAAGATCGACCACGACCGCATCTCCGCCGCACAGGACGCGGTCGTCCGCTGCATGGTGCGGCAGCGCCCCGTTCGGACCCGAAGCTACGATCACGTAGCCGGCGGCGACGTGACCGGCGGCCAGCATGGCCGCCCGTGTCTCCGCCGCGACTTCCAGCTCGCTGCGACCCGGGCGCAGTCGCTCCGGCATGCCGGCCATGACCGCGTCGACGGCCGCGGCCGCCTCACGCAGCGCGGCGACCTCCGCAGGCTCCTTGCGCGCGCGGAGCGCGCCGAGCACGCGCCCGATCGTCCGCAGCTCGCGGCCGGGCAGTGCGGCGCCGAGCGCCAGCACGTGCGCCGCCCACATGCGATCGTCCACGGCGATCGCTCCAGACCCGGGGAGCAGCGAGACGACGAGCGCAACGGGATCCTCCTCCTCGCGCCAGGAACGCACGTGGATGCCCGGCAGGCCGTGCACGCTGGCGGAAGCCTCGTCGCGGTCGAGCTCCGGGACGACGAAGTGGCCGCTCTGCAACGCGGGAAGGACGAGGCACGTGAGGCGTTCTTGCGGGAGCGCCGGGTAGCCGACCAGATAGCGGAGGTCGGCTCCGGGCGAGACCACCAGCGCGCCGGCCCCACTCGCGGCGGCGGCGCGGCGGGCTCGCTCGAGCCGCGCCTCGCCGGCCCTGTCGGCCGGAGCGGCTACCTGACCGTCAATCGTCCGTCGGGTGCTGCAGGTAGTCGATCAGCGGCTCGCGGTTGCCGCCCATGATCTTGTCGACAAGTGCGTCGAGGATGCCTCGAGCGACCTGCTCGTCGGTCACCTTGGGACGGTAGACGTATGCCGCTGCCGACTTGTCCTGCTCGAGCAGGCCCTTGGCGGCGAGATTGCGGAGCACGCTCATCACGGTCGTGTAGGCGATGCGCCGGTTCTCGCGGAGCTCTTCGTAGACGTCGCGCACCGTGACCTCGCCCTTGTCCCAGACGACGCGGAGGACGTCGGCCTCCAGCCATCCGAGACCCGTGAGGTCGCGGCTGTGATCGCGGCGCTGCCAGGCTTGGGGCTTCTCGTCAGACATCATGGACCTCCGTCCGACTTTCGAGATTGAGACGGGTCTTGGGGCACTCGACTCTACTCACCGGACAGGGGCAATGCAAGACGCTCCGGGGGGCCGCCCGGGCGAGGGTATACTGCCATCGACCGGACGCGGAAGGAGGCCGGTGGGCAGGCAGCCACAGATCGGCGCGCGACTCAGCCCCGAGGAGCTGGCGGCGTGGCGCGGGTTCCTCCGCGTGCAGAGCTCCCTGTTCCGGCAGCTGGACGCGGAGCTCTCCGCAGCCCACGACCTGCCGCTGCGCTCGTATGAGGTCTTGCTCCTGCTCGCGGACGCGCCCCGGCGGCGCCTGCGGATGGCCGACCTCTCGCGCTCGGTCCTGCTCAGCGCCAGCGGGATGACCAGGCTGGTGGACCGTCTGGAACGCGAAGGGCTCGTCGGGCGCGAGCGCTGCCCGGAGGACGGCCGCGGCTACTTCGCCGTCCTCACCGATGAGGGCGACCGCCGCCTCCAGGAAGCACGCGCCACGCACCTCGCCGGCGTCAGGCGGCTGTACCTGGACCGTCTGGACGGCGACGACCTCACCCGCCTCGCCGCGTACTGGGACCTGCTGGTGCCGGGCTCGGCGGGCACCGATGCCGAGTGGCGCCGGGCGGCTCCGGCTACGGCGGCTCCGGCCGGCGAGACAGGCGCCGCCGATGCCTGACGCCATCGTCGTCGGCGCCGGCCTCGCCGGCCTGTGCTGCGCCCGCGAGCTGCACGCCGCCGGGCTCGAGGTGCTCGTCCTCGAGCGCGGTGACGCGCCGGGCGGACGCGTGCGCACCGACGAGGTGGACGGCTTCCTGCTCGACCGGGGATTCCAGGTGCTGCTCACGGCGTACCCCGAGGCGCGGCGGACGCTCGACAACGAGCGCCTGCGGCTGCGTCCCTTCGAGAGCGGCGCGCTCATCCGCCGGGACGGCGGCTTCGCGCGCATCGCCGATCCCTTCCGTCACCCGCTCCAAGCGGTCCAGAGTCTCCGCGGGGCGCCCGGGAGCCTGCCCGACAAGCTGCGCGTCGCGCGACTGCGCCGCCGGCTTTCGCGCTTCTCGCTGAACGAGCTCCTGACGGCGCCGCAGGTGACCACCGCGGAGGCGCTGCGCCTCGAGGGCTTCTCGGGCGCCCTGATCGACGCCTTCTTCCGCCCGTTCCTGGGCGGCGTCTTCCTCGATCCCACGCTCGACACCTCGAGCCGGCTCTTCGCCTTCGTCTTCAAGCTCTTCTCGGAAGGTGAGGCGACGCTGCCGGCCGCCGGCATGCAGGCCATCCCGCGCCAGCTGGCCGAGAGCCTGCCGGAGGCGGCCCTGCGCTTCGGCGCCACCGTCGAGTCGGCCGTTCCGGGCGAGGTGGTCCTCGCCGGCGGCGAGCGGCTGGCGGCGCCGGCGATCGTCGTCGCCGCCGACGGCCCCGAGGCGGCCCGGCTCACCGGCGCCGTCGAGGCGCCGGCGGCCCGGGCCGTCACCACCCTCAGCTACGCGGCCGGCCGCTCCCCGGTCGGCGAGCCCGTGCGGGTGCTGAACGGCGAGAGTCGCGGCCCGGTCAACGACCTCTGCGTCCTGAGCGACGTGGCGCCGAGCTACGCGCCGCCGGGGGCGTCGCTGGTCTCGGTCACCGTGCTCGGCGTCCCGCCGCTGGCCGACGCGGACATCGACGGCGCCGTCCGCGAGCAGTTGCGCGGCTGGTTCGGCGCGCAGGTGAACGGCTGGAGCCTCCTCCGTGTCCACCGCATCCCGTTCGCGCTCCCGGCCCAGCCGCCGGCGGCGCTCACTCCCGCCGAGCGGCCGGTGCGCGTGCGCGAAGGCCTGTTCGTCTGCGGCGACCACCGGGACACGGCATCGATCCAGGGCGCGATGACCTCCGGCCGGCGCGCCGCCGCCGCGGTGCGCGGTCTCGACGCCGCCCCCTCCTGCGCCCTCTGACCCCGGCGTCGGTCGCACCGGCCGGCCGCGCGGTCAAGCCTTGCCGAGCACCACGCTGAGGCACATGACGGCGAGCACGACCGCGGTGATCAGCACGTAGCGGCGGTCCCGCTCGAGCGCGAAGGCGATGATGGATCCGGCTACGCGCACGAACGGCGTCGCGATCAGCACCAGCAGCCCCAGCGAGAGATACGCGGCAGGGTCGAGCTCCCCCAGCATCGCCGGCAGATCCGCGAGCGGCACGACGTGCGAGGGCATGCCCTCGTCATCGAACAACCCGAGGATGAGGCCGACGGCCATCATCACCACCGAAATGGTGATGCCGGTCACGAGGACCCGGCTCACCATCCGCTCGATGGGCTCCATGACGTGCGGCGGCGGCGGACCCTGCGACACGTCGTCTCCCGTCGCTCCGTTGTCCGGACGCTCGTCGCTCACACGCCCACCCCCAGCGCCTTGAGCAGCATGAGCACGCCGAAGACGGCGAGCACGATCTCGAACACGACGATGAGGATCCTGGACGGCAGGTGGATCGCCAGGCGAGGGCCGAGGCGCGCCCCGGCGAGGATCCCGAGCGCGGCCGGCACGGCCCAGTGCGGGTCCATGTAGCCGCGGCCGTAGAAGATGGCGGCGCCGGTCGCGGCGGTCACGCCGATCATCAGGTTGCTGGTGGCGATGGTGGCCTTGAGCGGCACGCCCATCAGCAGGTTCATGATCGGCACCTTGAAGGCGCCGCCGCCGACGCCGAGGAGCCCGGAGACGTTGCCGGCGACGAATGAGAGTCCGAAGCCGACCCCCAGTCCGTGCACCCCGTAGGTCACCTGCCGGCCTTCCGCAGGGTCGTAGTAGCTCGACGGCATGAGCGCGGTCTCCACCGGGACGATGTCGCCGCGGCGTCGCCCCATCTGCCAGGCGACATAGAAGAGCACGACGGCGAAGGCGCCCTGCAGATAGCGGCCGTCGATGAGCACCGCGGTGACGCCTCCGGCGACCGCGCCGACCGTGGTCGCGACCTCCAGGACCATGCCCAGGCGCATGTTGGTCATACCGCGGGCGGCGAAGGTGGACTGCGCCATGGACGAGGTGGCGATCACGCAGACGATGCTGGTCGCGATCGCCGTCTTGATCGGCACGCCGAACGCGAGGCTGAGCACGGGGACCATGATGACGCCACCGCCGACGCCGAGCATGCTGCCGAAGACGCCGGCCGCGAAGGCGACGGCCAGGATGCCGATGATGACCGCCATGGGCGCTTACCTAGTCCTCGGCGGAGGGCGGGCGGCGGAGGCGCTTGGCGGCTCCCCGCCGCGTCTTCTCGGCGAGGCGCCGCTCCTTTGCGGCCCGTGAGGGCCGCGTGGGCCGGCGCGGCGGCGGAGGCGGCTCGTTCAGCCGCCGCAGCTTGAGCCGCAGGCGGCGCAGCGCGTCCATCTTGTTCATGTACTGGCTGCGCTGGGCGCGGCTGGTCACCGTGAGGCCCGTGGCGCGGTGCACCAGCCGTACGGCGCTGTCGGTGACGTTCTGGTGCTGCCCGCCCGGCCCGCCGGCGCGGAAGGTCTGCACGTCGCACGCGGCCAGCAGCGCGTCGTCGCTTTCGGGGATGTCGATGGGCTCGTTCATCAGGGGCTCCAGCCCCAAAGCGTACCACCGCTCCGTGATAGCCTCTGGGCATGCTCGGCATCGCCCTCGCCCTCGGCGCGTCTCTCTGCTGGGGCTCCGGCGACTTCCTCGGCGGCTTCAGCACCAGGCGCGCCAGCCTCTGGGCGGTGATCATCGGCAGCCAGGCCGTGGGCCTCGTTGGAGCGGCGCTGGTGACCCTCGGCACCGGCCACGGCTGGCCGGGGTTCCAGGCGGTCTGGCCCGTCGTGCTCGGCGGGATCGCCAGCGTGGTCGCCATCTCCTGCTTCTACAAGGCGCTCGCCATCGGCACGATGAGCATCGTCGCGCCGATCAGCGCGACCAACGCCCTGATCCCGTTCGCGGTCGGCATCGCCGCCGGCGAGCGGCCCGCGCCCCTGCAGCTCGCCGGCGTCGTGCTCGCCGCGGTGGGCGTGATCCTCGTTGCCGTCGAGCCGGCGCGCCACGGAGAGACCGTGGGCGTCGCGGCGCTCCCGGGCGAACCGGCGGTGGAGCCGGACGAGGCGCGGTCGCTGTTCCGGCGGAACGAGGTCCTGGTACCGGCGCCGGCCCCCGGGATCCCGGTGGCCGCCGTCCCCCGCCCCGGCGGGGCTTCGCCGCGGCCCTCGCGCTCGGCGCAGCGCAGCGCGATCCTGCTGGCCCTGCTGGCCGCGGTCTGCATGGGCCTCGTCCTCGTCGGCTACGATGCTACGGCGCGCTACGACCCGCTCTGGGCGATGCTCGCCGGCCGGATCTCTTCCGCCGCGATCTTCGCGGTCCTCTTCCTGGCGCTGCGGCCACACGTGAAGGTGGAGCGCTCGGCCGTGCCCTTCATCGTCGCCGTCGGGATCCTCGACACCGGCGCCAACGGCCTCTTCGCGCTGGCGACCACGGAGGGTTACCTGAGCCTGGTCGCGGTCCTCGGCTCGCTCTACCCCGTCGTCACCGTGCTGCTGGCCTTCGGCGTGCTGCGCGAGCGCATCGCGCCGCACCAGATGGCAGGAGCGGCGGCGACACTGGCCGGCGTCGCCCTGATCGCCGCCGCGTGACGCGCATCGCCCTCCTCGAGCTGCGCGGGGCCGGCGGCGAGCCCGTCGACCTCCGCCGTACGCTCGGCTCGCACGGCGTGGCGGAGCTGCCCCCGATGACTGTCGATGCGGACGGCCTCGCCGCCACCGTGACGCTGGCCACGCCGGAGGGGCCACGGACGGTGCGGCTCGCGGAGGCGACGGCGGCCGGCGGGCCCGCGGCGTCGGTCGACGTCGCCGACGAGGGGCCGCCGCCGGGCAAGCCCGCCTCGGCGGCCCTGACCGGCGCGGTCCGTCGCATGCTCTGCCTGGACGACGACCTCTCCGGGTTCTACGCCTTGGGCGCCGCCGACCCCGCCCTCGCCTGGGCGGCGCGGGGCGCGGGACGCCTGCTGCGCAGCCCGACCGTCTTCGAAGATGTGATCAAGACGGTCTGCACGACCAACTGCGCCTGGTCGGCGACGGAGCGGATGGTCGGCGCCCTGGTCGGCCGGCTCGGTGAGCCGGCCCCGGGGGCGCCGCCCGGCGACGTCGCCGGCCGCGCCTTCCCGACGCCGGCGGTCATGGCTTCCGCCGGCGATGAGTTCTACGTGGGCGCGGCCCGCGCCGGCTACCGCGGTCCCTACCTGCGCGAGATCGCCACGCGCGTCGCCGGCGGCGAAGTCGACCTCGAGGTCCTGCTCGCCGCGAGTCGCGCCGAGCTGCCGGACGAGGAGGTCGAGCAGCGCCTGCTGACGCTCCCCGGCGTCGGGCCGTACGCGGCGGCCCACGTCATGCTCCTCCTGGGCCGCCACTCGCGCCTCGTCCTCGACTCCTGGACGCGACCCAAGTACGCGCGCCTCACGGGCAAGCCCAAAGGCCGCCTCGTCCCCGATAGCACGATCGCCCGGCGCTTCCGCCGCTACCGCGAACACGCCGGGCTGGCGTTCTGGCTGGTGCTGACCCGGGACTGGATGGACGACCAGGAAGCGTGAGCGCCGCGGCGGGGCCGGACGGACGCGTCCCTCAGGGCGCCGGGCTGGGCGACGCCGAGCCGGTCATGCCCCAGTCCTTCTCGATCACGTCGAGGACGACCTGGGCCATGCGGTCGCCGCCCTCGCGGGAGAGGTGGATGCCGTCCGGCGCGCGCATCAGCACCAGATCGCCGTTCTCGTCCTTGAGATACTCGGCGTAGGACCCCTTCTCGTTGGCCAGCGCCTGCCAGGTGCTGACGAACGTGACGCCGGGGTGTTTCCTGGCCTCCGCCTCGTAGATGTGGTTCATCATGGCGATGCGCCCGCGGTACTCGAAATCCTTCATGATCGGATTGCCCACCCAGTAGACGCGGCGGCCGCCCTTGGTGAGGATGTCCATCGCCTCGCCGACGCGCTGGGCGTACACCTCCTGCCACGCCTTGGTGCCCACCTTGAGGACCTTGCCCTCGTACAGGACGTCCTGGCCGTCGTTGGCGCCGAAGAGCACCGCGGCCGCCTCCGGCCTGAAGTCCACGATCTGGTCGACGAGCCGCTGCGGCCAGTCGTAGAAATCGGGCCGGCTCAGGCCGCTGGAGACGTGATAGTCGTTCTTGCCCTTCACCAGCCCGGTCGCCTCGCCGAGATTGACCAGCGACGACCCGAAGACCTGGTCCATGGAGTCGCCGGCCACGTACAGGCGCAGGGGCTTCTTCTCAGTGATCGTGCGCGGCCAGAGCGGCTTCTTGGTCTTCTTGACCTCCGCGAGCGTGTGGTGCGGCGCCTCGCCGCGGCCGAGCGCGGACGCGACGGCTGCGCCGAGGTCGTCGGCGCGGACGAGGCCGCTGAGCCCGGTCATCGGCGCGAGCAGCGCCAGCTGGAGAGTGCGGAGCGCGCCGTACGGCCGCGCCTCGACGTCCTTCTTGATGGTGCGCGCGTCGAGCAGGCCGGTGAGGAAGAAGCCGAGCAACATGGCGAGGAGCACCGCGCCGGCCGAGAGGCGGCGCCGGCGCGGCCCCTTGTGCCGCTCCGGCAACGGGCCGATGGTCTCCTGCCTGTGCGGCGCCTCCGGCTCGAGCCACTCCTCCCACTCCTCGGAGACCTCATAGCCGTCGGCCGGCTCGTGCCGGGCGCGCCCGGCGCCGGTGGGGTACTCGGGCGCCCGCCAGTCGCCGGCCGCGCGCCGGTCCTCCCGCGGCGGGCGCGGCCGGTCCCTGCCCTCGGGGAACTCCCGCACGCGCCAGTCGCCCGGCTCGGCGTCCACCGGCCGGCGCCTGCGCTCGTCGCGGCCGCGGTCCGGAGGCCGCAGGTCGTCCCACACGAAGAGGTCGTCGTCAGAGCCGCCGGAGGAGCTCCCCCGGCCGCCGGCCTCTTGACCGGCGCCGCCCGCGGCGGAGCGCCGGGCCTGCCCGCCGCCCTCGTCGAACGGCAGGCCCTCCTGGCCCGGATACTCGCCCTCGTATCGTCCGTCGTCCGTCATCGCCTCAGTCTGCCCGTCGTCCGCTCGCCGCTCAGAACTTGAAGTACAGGAACTCGGCCGGCCCCGCCGGCCCCAGCACGTCGATCAGGAACAGGGCCAGCGCCAGCACGAGCCCCTGGCCCACCCAGCCGATGCGGCTGAAGCCGGCCTCCAGGCCTTCCATCGTCCGTCGCGGCACGTACTGGATGGCGATGCCCAGGATCGCGAGGCCCACCACCGGCAGGGTCACCGCCGCTCCGATCGACCCGAATCCGGCGATCAGGCGCCAGAGCACCGCGAACGCATTGCCCATGGACTCGGCGCGGAAGAACACCCACGCCACGCTCACGAACACGAACACCCACAGCCGCTGGAGCGCTCTCGAGCCGGCCGTCCGGCCGGGCTCCCGCAGTCCTCTCGAGTGACGCGCGTCCATGCGCGCCCGTTCGACGGCCAGCCCGGTCCCGTGCATGAGCCCCCAGAACACGAACGTCCACCCCGCCCCGTGCCACAGGCCGCCGAGAAGGAAGGTGATCACGAGGTTGGCGTACGTGCGGCCGTGGCCCTTGCGGTTCCCGCCCAGCGGGATGTACAGGTAGTCGCGCAGCCAGCTGGAGAGGGTGATGTGCCAGCGGCGCCAGAAGTCCTGGATGGTGCGCGCCGTGTACGGCGCTTCGAAGTTGGCCGGCAGCTCGAAGCCGAGGAGCAGCGAGACGCCGATGGCGATGTCGGCGTAGGCGCTGAAGTCGCAGTAGATCTGCACCGAGTAGGCGACGATGCCCCACAGCGTCTCCCACGACGAGTAGCTCTGCGGTGAGGCGAAGAGGCCGTTCACGATGTGCGTCGACAGGTAGTCGGCGATCAGCAGCTTCTTGGCGAGGCCACCGAGGATGAGCACGAAGGCGCGCGACGAGTCCACGTTGTGCGGGTTCCGCGGCGAGGTGAGCTGCGGGAGGAACTCGCGGGCGCGGGCGATGGGGCCGGCGAGCAGGTACGGGAAGTACGCGGTATACACGGCGAAGTCGAGCGCCGGCGCCGGCGCAAGCTGCCCGCGGTAGATGTCGATCACGTAGCTCAGCATGCGGAACACGAGGAACGAGATGCCGACCGGCAAGATGATGCGCAGGAGCGGAAGCGGCGCGCCGAGACTGAGGGCGCCGAGCACGTCGTTGAGGCTCACGGCGAAGAAGTCGAAGTACTTGAAGACGCCGAGGGTGACGAGGTTCGCGGCCACGGCGAGGATGACCCAGCGGCGGGCGGCGGCCGTCTTGCCGCGCCGCCCGAGCGACCGGTGCACCTGCACGCCGAGCCCCTGATTGACCAGCGTCGCCGCGACGAGCAGGAAGACGAGGCGCCAGTCCCACCAGCCGTAGAACACGTAGCTGGCGCCGATGATGAACCACTTCCACAGGCGAAGGCGCGGCATGAGCAGCCAATTGAGCACGTACACGACGAGGAAGAAGATCGCGAACGTGATCGTCGGAAAGAGCACGCGGCCGCCTGTCAGTACCCGGGTGCGCGGGACCGCACGGGCTGCCCCGCCTGCTGCCTGCGGATGCTACACCAGCGGCCGCGGGCGGCGAAGCCCCTCCCGCGATGCGGTCGGCACGCCCGCCGCGAGCGGGCGCCGCCCCCTCAGGGCGCCGGACTGGCCGACGTGCCGGGCTTCGGCGGCGGCGTCTCCCCCTTCTTGGGGAACCACTCCTTCTTGATCGCGTCGACCACGGCCTGCGCGATGCGCAGGCCGCCGGCGTACGTCAGATGCTCGCCGTCCTGCTCGCGGACCTGCTGCAGCTCGCCGCTCGCGTCGGGCAGGTACTGCGAGTACTGGCCGCTGCCGTTCGTGAACAACTTGTACGCGTCGATGTACTTCACCCCGAAGTTCTTCTCCGCCACGCTCGCGTAGACGTCGTTCATCAGCTTGACCTGGCCGTTGTACGACGCCGACGGCATGACCGGCTGTCCGATCCAGTAGATGCGGCGGACGCCACCCTGGAACAGCAGACCGACGACGTCCTGGACGCGCTTGCGGTACTCCTTCTTCCAGCCGTCGCTGCCGAACTGGTAGATATCGCCTGAGGCCGTCTGGACCGCCTGGTTGTCGTTGGCGCCGAACATCACGGCCACAGCGCCCGGATCGAATGCCTTGACCTGCGACTGCAGCTGGGCCGGCCAGTTGAAGAAGTCGGGCCGAACCAGGCCGGACGAGATGTGGTAGTCCAGCAGCGGCTTGATCAGCTTGGTCTTGTTGGAGAGGTTGACGAGCGCCATCCCCGGCAGGCCCATCATGGAGTCGCCGGCGATGTACAGGTGCATCGGGTGACCCTTGAACGGCTTGGGCAGCGGCCGCTCCTGGAGCGGCTTCTTCGGCTTCCCGTTCTTGTCCGGCTCGCCGCTCTTGCCCGGCTCCGGCGTCGGGGTGACGACCACGACCGCCGACGTCCCGGCCGGGCCCGGATCGGGCTTGCCGAGCGCGACCGCCGTGAGCTTCGCCGGCCGATCCAGGAACAGCCAGTGGCTCACGCTCGCGAGCGGGTCGACCAGGGCGAGGCGGAAGCTGCGCTCGCCGCCGAACGGCATCTCGAGCGCCGTCTTCTTCATAGCCGGGGCGTTGAACAAGGCGCCGAGGGCCAGCGCGACCAGCATCGCCACGAGCGCGCTGGCGGCGGTGCGTCGCCGGCGGCCGAACGGCAGCCCTGAGGCGCGGCGCCCGTCCGCCGGCGGTGGTTCGTCGCCGGCCGGCGGCCGGCGGAAGTCGCGTGGTGTCTGCTCGTCCGCCATCAGAACTTGAAGTAGAGGAAGGTCGCGGGGCCGACAGGTCCGAGGATGTCGAGCAGCATGAAGCCGACGGCGAGGATCAAGCCCTGCACGACGGGGTTCAGGACGGAGAGACCGGCCTCACCGCGCTGCCAGATGGAGCGCGGCACGTACTGCACGCCGATGCCGACGGCGATGGCGAGGAACACGCCCGGCGTCACCGCCGCGCCGATCGTCCCCCAGCTCTGGAAGAGCCGCGCGATGACGCTCGTCGCGGCGCCGAAGGAGTCCGAACGGAAGAAGATCCAGGCGAAGGTGACGAAGGCGAAGACGCCGATCCGCGGCCACACGGCGCCGTGCCACGGGCGCCGGTCGTACTCGAGCGGCGGCGCGGCCGCCGCCGGGGCCGCGCCGGGGCCTTCCGGGAGCGGCGGCGCCTCGACGATGCCGTCGAACGCCGCCGCCAGCTCGAGGCGCTGGCGCTGGATCATGCGCGCGCGCTGCTTGCGTTTGTCCACGCGCGCGTGCTCAACGATCATGGCGCCGCCGTAGAGGAAGCCCCAGAAGATGAACGTCCAGCCCGCACCGTGCCACAGCCCGCCGAGCACCATGGTGAGCATCAGGTTCACGGAGGTGCGCGTGCGGCCTTTGCGATTGCCGCCCAGTGGGATGTACAGGTAGTCGCGCAGCCAGCGCGAGAGCGTCATGTGCCAGCGGCGCCAGAAGTCCTGGACCGATGTGGCCGTGTACGGCGCGTTGAAGTTGTCCGGAAGCTCGAACCCGAGCAGCAGCGAGATGCCGATGGCGATGTCGGCGTAGGCGCTGAAGTCGCAGTAGATCTGCACCGCGTACCCGATGATGCCCAGCAGGACCTCGAGCGACGAGTACTGCCCCGGCGTCGTGAACACGCCATTGACGATGTGGGTCGCGAGGTAGTCGGCGATCAGCATCTTCTTGATGAGGCCGCCGAAGATGAGGAAGAAGGCGCGCGACGTGTCCACGCTCCGCGGGTCGCGCGGGCCGTTCAGCTGCGGGAGGAACTCGGACGCGCGGGCGATGGGGCCGGCGGCCAGGTACGGGAAGAAGGCGACGTACACGGAGAAGTCCAGCAGCGACGCCGGCCGCAGGGTGCCGCGGTACACGTCGATGACGTAGCTGAGGACGCGGAACGTAAGGAACGAGATGCCGAGCGGCAGGACGATGCGCAGCAGCGGCAGGTCGGCATTCAGGCCGAGGGTGTCAAGCGCGTTGACGGCGGAGGTGACGAAGAAGCCGTAGTACTTGAACCAGCCGAGCACGCCGAGGTTGGCGGCGACGGCCGCCGCCAGGGCCCATTTGCGGCCGGCGGCGCCGGGCCGCATGCCGTCGATCCATCTGGCGAAGAACTGGTTGGCGACGGCGCTCAGCGCCAGCAGCAGGACGAAGCGCCAGTCCCACCAGCCGTAGAACACCAGGCTGATGATGAGCATGAACGGCTTCCAGGCTCGCTGTCTGGGCATGAGCAGCCAGTTGCCGACGAAGGCAAGGAGAAAGAAGACAGCGAATGTGATGGTAGGAAACAGCATGCGGCGCCCGGTCCCCCAGTCTAGGGAAAGGGACGGCCGGTCGCCAGCCGGGGTTCGCCGGGACGCGGCGCGACACGCGCGGACCGGCGCTTCGCATATCATGGCGGCGTGAGCGAACCGCCCGCCTTCACCCAGAACGCGCTCCGCGAGGGCGTCATCGAATTCGCCTTCGGCGAGCCCGACCCTGCGCTCCTGCCGGTCGGACTCGTGCGGGAGGCCGCGGCGAGGGCGCTCGGCGCCGGCGGCGCCGCGGTGCTCGCTTACGGATCGAACCCGGGGCCGGAGAAGCTGCGCGCGGCGATCGCCGCGCGCACGGCGGCCAGGGAAGGCCTGGCGCTGGCCGCCGCGGACGTGCTCGTCAGCGGCGGCAACTCCCAGGCCCTCGATCAGGCGCTGACCATCCTCACCGAGCCTGGTGACGTGGTCTTCGTGGAGACTCCGACGTACAACCTCGCCCTCGGCATCATCGCCGACCACCCCGTCGACGTCGTGGGCGTGCCGATGGACGGGGATGGGCTGGACGTCGAGGCGCTCGAGGCGGCCGTCGGCGAGGTCAAGGCCTCCGGCCGCCGGGCGCGCCTCCTCTACACCATCCCGACGTTCCACAACCCCACCGGCGTGAGCCTCTCCGCCCCGCGCCGGCAGCGACTGCTGGAGCTCGCGCGACGCGAAGACCTCATCCTCGTGGAGGACGATGTGTACCGCGAGCTCGCCTACGACGGCGAGGCGCCGCCGGCACTGCGGACGCTGGATCCGGAGGCGCCGGTCGTGCGTCTGGGTTCGTTCTCGAAATCCCTGGCACCCGGGCTCCGCCTCGGCTGGTTCGATGCGCCCGCCGCACTGCGCGAGCTGCTGGCCGCCACGGGCATGATCGAGAGCGGCGGCTGCGTCAGCCAGTTCTCGGCGCACGTGGTGGCGGCGCTCCTCGAAGCCGGAGCCTACGGCGCGCACACCGCGGCTCTGCGGCTGGCGTACGCCTCGCGCCGCGACGCCCTCGCGGACGCACTCGGCGAGCAGTTGCCGGCCGGCTGCTGCGTGACCGTGCCGTCCGGCGGCTTCTTCCTGTGGCTCACGCTCCCGCAGGGGCTGCTCGCCACGGACCTGCTACCCGTGGCCGAGCGCCACGGCGTGGCTTTCGCGGCCGGGCGGCGCTTCTGCACGGACGGGGACGACCGCAGCCTGCGGCTCGCCTTCAGTCTCTACGACGAGGCGAGCCTCACGGAGGGCGGCCGGCGGCTCGCAGCCGCCATCGCCGAAGCCGCCGGCGACCGCGCGTGACCGCCACCCGGAGGGCGCGAGACCGCCTGAACGGGGTTCTCGCGCACGTCGGCGGGCATGGTCGTCTCAGCATGGGGTCGCAGAAGGAGGAGCAGTGAAGGCCGGAGGATCGTGATGGCCGAGAAGACGCCGGCGCCGAAGCCGCCCGACGACGCGGACGCGGCCGGCGGCGGAACGCCCCCGGCACAGTCCGGGAAGTCCGCTGCGGCGCCGAGGAAGCGCTCGAACAGCCCGCGCAAGAAGAGCCCGGCGGGCAAGAAGCCGGCCGGCGGCGGCGCGAGCACGAAGCCGGCCGCAGGCGCAAAGACCGGCGGCGGCGGCGCGAGCACGAAGCCGGCCGCCGGCGCAAAGGCCGCCGCGGGAGGCGCCAGGCCGCCGCGGAAGCGGACCCCGCGCAAGCCGGCGGCGGCAGACGCGACCGTTGCCGGCGCGGCATCGCAGGCAGCCTCGGCGGTGGAGGCGCCCGTGGCCGGCGCGGCGGAGACCGCCGAGCAGACCGCCGTGACCACTCCGCTGCCGGCGTCACCGGCCGTCGCCCGCGCCCTTGCTCCCGTGGGGCGCGCCCTGACGTCCAGGCGCGCGCCCCGCATCCGCACGGGCGTGGCCCTGTTCCTGGTCGTCGTCTCCGTGCTCGCCGTCCTGGTGAGCACGCTGGCGCTGTGGTCGCGCGGCATCATCTTCGACACCGAGACTTACGTGAAGGTCGTCGCCCCCGTGGCCGAAGACCCACAGGTCCGCGAAGCGGTGAGCGCCTACGTGGCCGGAAAGGCTGTCGAGGCCGCCGACCTCAGCGCCCGCATCGAGGATGCGCTGCCGTCCGACGCCAAGGTCCTCGCACCCGCGCTCACTCGCTCGCTCCAGACGTTCCTCGTGGACGAGATCGACAGGTTCCTCAGCACCCCGCTCGCGCAACGCCTCTGGGTCGACATCAACAGATTCGCACACGAGCAGCTGATCACCGCGTTGCGCGATGAGAACCGGTACGTCACCGTCGGCCGCAACGACGTGAAGCTGAACCTCCTGCCGCTCGTGGCGGTCGCACTCCAGCGGCTGGAGGACAGGATCCCGCAGCTCCTCGGGAAGGACGTCACCCTGCCGCAGATCGACCCGGCGACCGCCCCCGACGAGATCCGCACGCTGCTGCAGGACGCGCTCGGCCGCAAGCTGCCCGCGGACTTCGGCACGATCACCTTGCTCCGCGGGAGCCAGGGCTATGAGGCCAAGCAGGCGCTCCGGCTGTTCAACGACCTCGTGATCCTCGTCGTGGTGCTGACCGTCGTGCTCATCGCGGCCGCGCTGCTGGTCTCCGTGCGACGCTGGCGCACGGCGCTGTGGCTCGGTGTGGGTTCGCTGCTCGCGTTCATCGCCGCGCGCGTCATCGAGGTCCGGCTGGAGGAGGCCGTCGCCCGCGGAGTGAAGACGCAGGGCGGAGCCGCTGTCGCCCGCTCGATCGTCAGCTCGGCGGTCTCCAGCCTGAACGGGTTCCTCGTGTGGGTCGCCGTGGCCGGCGCGCTCGTGGCCATCGCCGCGTTCCTCGCCGGTCGGCCCGAGTGGCTGGACGCCATGGGACGAGGCTTCGCCAAGCTCTTCGGCGTCGCCTCGGACCTCTCCACGCCGGACACCGCCGCCGGGCGCTGGATGGCCGAGCACCTCGATCTGCTGCGGATCGTCGGGGTCGCCGTGGCGATCGTCGTCCTGCTCTTCGTGACCGGCTCGCTCTCGGCCGTCGTGGCGGCGCTCATCGCGCTGGCCGTCTACGAGCTCGCGCTGAGCGCCTACGCCATCGGTGTGCCGAGGGAACTCGACGAAGACCCCGCCGATGACCCGGAGTCGCCGGTCACCTGAGGCTCAGTCCTGGATGTGTGTCTCGCGCGAGTCGCCCGGCGGGCCGCCACGCGACCCACGATCGTGGCGGTCACGGTGGCCGTCCCGATGCGGCAGCGAGAGGTGCGGTTTGCCGCCGATGAGGTCCCACAGGCGGTTCTTGCGCCGTTCCCACTGCTGGTGGAATCCTTCGTCCCGGCGCCGCGCGCGCTCCAGCGTGCCCGGCTTGTCCACGTACTGCCGCCGCGCCCACGGCGAGCCGGGCTTCGCCAGGCGGAGCGCTCCGACGAACGCGATCGGCGGCACGAAGATGCCGACGGTCCCCACGAACAGCTTGCCCTTGAGGTAGCAGATCACGACGAAGAACGCGCCGCTCAGGATGAACACGGAGCCCACCCAGCGCGAGATAGTGATGTAGTCCCCCACTTCGTTGAACGTGCGTGGCAGAAGCCCCGTGAGCAGCAGGGTGATGAACGTGACCCCGAGGATGATGGCGTCGATGCTCTTGCGCCCCTCGCCGGTCCAGTACACGTCCTCGAGGTGAAGGATCAGTGCGAACTCGTCCAGCGTCAGCGCCGCGCCGGAGCCGAAGACGAAGGCGAGGATCTCGAGCCAGGGGCTCCCCGGCTGCACCGCGAACACCAGGATACCTGCGACGACCATGCCGATGACCCCGAAGACCGCGTGGTGGATGTGGAGCCCCCCGGGCGTGACGATGCTGCCCATGTGCAGGCCCGAGCCGCCGTGCGCCCGCGCCAGCCTCGTGTTGAGACGAGCGACGGCGAAGGTGACGATGAAGCCGATGAGCAGCAGGAGCAGCGGCCGTTTGGCGGGGTCGAGCACGTGTCCGGGGATGGCGGCGAGGAGGATGGTCATCACATTCTCATTATCCGTCGTGCCGGGGCCCGCGAACCATCGCGGGCCCTGTGAGCACGCCGGGCGTCTCGCAGGAGGCTGCGCCGGCTCGGCGTCCGCCGTGGTGCGGCCCGCGAACCATCGCGGGCCCTGTGAGCACGCCGGGCGTCTCGCAGGAGGCTGCGCCG